>DASYDW010000077.1 GCA_036499395.1 Pirellulales bacterium | reverse complement strand
AGGCGCAGATCAAGCTGCCGTGGGTCAGGCGACTCCAAAACTTCATTCCTTTAACAAGCCAAAGAACTTTCCGGAAGCTCAACCCGACCCACGGCGGCAGCGCCCAAATCTTTTTCATATTCCCGTGGCCTTTCCGCGCGCGCTCTTCTTTTTCATTGAGCTTGCGTTCCGCATTCTCCGTTTCTAAACGGCCCCAGCCGACTGTCAGCGGCCCACTCGTTCCCTTCCGGGCCAGAAGATTCTTGCCACAGAGTTTCTTGCCACAGAGCTCTCAGAGGACACAGAGAAAATTCATAGGGCAAAGTTCCTTCTCTTCCTCTTCGTGCCTTTTCACGTTTTTCGTGGCCGCATCTCCTAGCCTTTCGGCTCATCATTCTGCCCGCCGCATTTCCTTCACTGCCCAACGCCGGCTGCCTTCTGCCCACTTCCTCCGCTTCCGCCTCCGTGTTTCCGTGGTGAAAATCTTCCCCGCGCTAAACCGATCGTTCCCACGGCGGCCAAACACGCCATCACGATCGCCGCGGGCTCAGGCACAACCGTGACTTGCAACGTTGCCGTCACGGGGAAATGATCGGACGGGTAAAGGCCGTTATACGTGGTGTGTACGATCGCGGCGGCCGTGGCCGTAAAGGTCGACGCAGTGTAGAAGATGTGATCGATGGCCGAGCCCGACTGATTGCCCGTGAAATTGTGAAACGTGGCCTCATTCGGTCCGACGGTGGGATAAACATGCCGATAGGCATCGGTCAATTTGAAGCCGCTGCTCGTGGCACCGACGAGTGTTTGTAAGGCGGTGCTGGGCAGGGTCGTGTTGAAATCACCGATCACGATCATCGGCAATCCGCCAGCCAGTTGCGCGAGCTCCGTGCGCATGAACGTTCCGGATTGATTCTCCGCCTGCGTATCGAGCGACCAGTGCGTATCCGCGACGAAATACGTTTGATGGCTCTGATTGTCGTACAGCTTGATCCAACTCACCATGCGCGGATTGCCCGTATCGGTTCCGCCGCCGACAAACGTCGTACCAGGCACGGTGGGAGTCGTGCTGAGCCAAAAATCTCCCTCGGCGACCTCGGTGAAACGTGAAGTGAGATAAAAGATGCCGTTTGTTTCGCCACTGGTGCTGCCGTTACCGCCGTTACGGCCTTGGCCGTAATACGTGTAGTTGGGAAAGGCGTTTTTCAGGTCAGTGACCTGATTCGGAAGGCCTTCCTGCTCGCCGAAGATATCGGGAGCGGCACTGGAGATCGTGGCTTCGACTTTGTCGCGACGGTTGCCGGTCGGCACGTAGAACTTGTTGACGACCCAGCCGTTGGCTTCGAATTGATTGCCGATCGAGCCGTCATCGAACTTGATGTTGAAGGTCATGACGTTCAAGTTGACGGTCGCGGCGCGGCCGGTGCTCGCGGTCGACGCGGCCAACATCATGGCCAACAACGCCCACCGCGCAAATCGCAGGCCGGACGATGTAGAAGATGGAATTCGAATCGTTCGTTTCATGAGCTGCTCGCTAAAGGCCAGAAAAACAGTTGCAATGCGTGTTGGGAAATCGACTTTCGACGCAGGCAGCAGCCGAAAGACATAGCGACCGGGAAGCGACGGACAACTACGCCCGTGGCGTCACGCCGGATAAAAGCCGCGCTGGAAGACTGGATGCAAGCCGCGCAGAACAGCACCGACTTCGTCAACTGACGAATCGGAGCCAGGCGGCTTTAGACGTTATCCAGTAGCGGCTCCCGTAGCTAAGAGGCCGGCCGGAACCGATCGCGCGTACTCGCGATGTTCGCTCGGCCGACACCCAGTCCGAAAAATGGAAGAAAGACCGCCACATCCTATCGCGAGAATCGAGACCGAGTCCAGTAAAATCGCGCGGATTTTGCGCGAATTAGGACCAGTACTCCTTGCGGATGCAGAGCCCCAAACGGGATACCGCTAAAAACATCTCGCGACTAACTCGGGTGCAGAACTAGTGCGCTGCCGCTGGCGGCGCAGGCTGTTGTTGCGAGTTCGACGCCGGTCGCTGCGCTGCAGCCGGCGGCGGTTGAAGGGGCGCATTTCCGGCGCATCCCGACGGCTGAGCAACTGCACGGGTTCGGCCGTGATACGATCGCGCCTTCCGGCTAGAGTGCGACGGCTTTGACATAGATTGCGGAGCCATAGGGGCCCAGCGCGGATGTTCTCCCAGGGCCAAACTCGCCGACGTCGCCATCAGGACAACGGTAGCCAGAAGCGGCCTTAGAGAGCGCCGGCAAGAAATAGAAATCCGCTTCGTCCGGACACAAAGGAACCTACGCATAATTCGACGCCAATCGCAGGTGAGCCTTCATCGCTCGAAAGCAGAGTTTCTTTCGAGCGATCCAGCTAGGACTTTTGTCAACTGACGCGAGCCCGTAACCCAAGTCTACCATACGGGCAAATCGCGGGACCGCTACGGGGCGTCGCCCACACCCGCCTGCTGATAACGCTTGAGAAAGCTCAGTACGTCCGGAAAACGTGCCGACTTGACGATATATCCGTCGAAACCGCATTCGACTGCCTGACGCCGACACGTTTCGTCCGAACGTCCCGTAAAAGCGCACACGGGATGGTAAGGCATCGTGGGATCCGCGCGGAGAATCCGCACCAGATTAAAGCCGTCGATCCCCGGCATGTTCAGATCACACAGGATGACATCAATCGGCATCTTGCGGGCTAGTTCGATCGCCCGCACTCCGTCGTTGGCGACAATCGCACTCGCGCCGCAAACGGTAAATGCCTTCTGCAAAACGGTCGTTAAGTCGTGGTTATCGTCAACGATTAACACACGCAAACGACGCTGTTCCGACTGAGAGGTTGAGGTGACCATGGCTCTGCTTCCTGGCTTCGGGATCCTGGCGCCCCGTGAATCATGGAATGCCGGCTAACCCGCACGCGGCCGACATACCATAGGTCGTCAGAGCAAAGAGCGCGCCAAACGTAAGCTTGCGGATAGGATCGCGCGCGCGGGGCATGCAAACGCCGGCTGTTCTGGCCTGGATGGCTCGAAATCGGCCAATCGCCCTCGAGAAATAGCCAAATAGACATCGTCCGGCCAATTGCCCTCGAGCGACGCCGACCGAATCGCGGCGAACCGTCGCTCGGTTCTCGACCAACCGTTGCGGGCCTATCGACCGGTTCGATGGCTGCCTAGCTAGACGATGCGGCCTTCAACGTCTGTAAGGCCGCTTAGATTTTCGGCGTGCTTCCGGGAGTTTTGTACGGCGCCCCTCGCTCGTCGGCTACCCAGGCGCTGAACTAATGCTTGTAGATCTTATGTTGCGGGCGGCCCGACAGAATCTGCTCCTTGCCCCAGGTCGTGACGTCGCGAAAGGCCTGGCTGTGGATGAAATCCTGAAAGGCCTTTTCGTCCGACCACTCGCTGGTGATCAGGTACGAAGCGTCGTCGGCCACGTCCTTCCACAGGGTCGAGCTGGTATGGCCTGCGGCGGCGCGCAGTGCCGAAATGACCGCGGCGAACTTCTCTTCGAAGTCATGCTGCTTGCCGGCGATCACGTGATAGTTCATGCCAACGGTGATCATCGTAGAACGCTCCTGGGTTGTATCGCTGCACCGGCAAGCTTTTTCGCACTAACCTACTGCATCTCGAGATCGACGCAGTTGTGTACGCGGTAAATGTGAGCCGAATCGCGGACCGAGCGTGACATCTCGACGAGCCACGCCCGTTGCCGCCCGCGTCCCCCAACCGCCGCCACACTATAGCACCCGACGCGCACCCTGGAAATCAGGCCATCAAACCTGCTAAGGTTGCTAAGGTGTTGCGCTGAGGCGATGGAATCACGCCAATAATAGTATCAGGGCGTGAGAGCGCGGCACGCGTAGAAAGTACCGCCGCGAAGATGCGGTAGGGTTCGCCTGGCGAGAAGTCTGCCGCGATGACATTCTGGCAGATTCGTGTTTCGCGGCTAACCCAGGGGCCCGTTCCGAGAGAAGTCGCGAATGCGATAGGGCCCAAGCTCGCCCAGTGCGGTTTGCATTCAATCACGTGGTGGCGCGACTCACCCTTTGAAAGGCCCTCCCCGCCGCGGGTCACGCCTGACGCCGTGGCCCCGTGAGACGCGACGTTGCGAGGGACGATCGCCGGCGCCCTACTGCCAAAAGCTGAAACGGCAAGGGCGGCAAGAAGAAGTTATGGTGCGCCATCGAGGTTATGCGCCTCGATGGCGCACCCAGTTGACACTCTGGAAGGTCTTTGCAATCTGTCACGGACCGCCTTGCGCATCTCCGCCAAGCGTTGGCGTGCCGGGCGATGGAGGAGAAATCGGCGCGGGAGGGATCGGCACCGGTACAGGCGGAGGCGTGGGCGCTGGCGTCAATGCGATGGACGGGAAGTCGACATAGTAACCCGTGCGAACATCACGGTAACGCCTGCGCACGCCCCTCGACCAGATGTTCAATTAAAGCCGCTCGATCGCGGGAGACGCGAGGCGGCAAATTCGGCGGAGGGCTGCCTGAACGGACAAACGAAGTGCGATCGCTCATTTACGGTCGCATTCTATGCGGCGAACGGCGATGGAGCGCGCCATGAAACCCGCCGCGACTCTGCTCGTTAAAGCTGCGTAAGATTGCGCCGAGCGGCTTGTGACGAGGAAGCCAGGAATGAGGGGCGCGAGCAGGCGTGGCATATGCCAACGTCAACCAGAAGGCGGCCGCAAGGAAAGCGATTCGCGTCATGGGACGTAGTTCAGTGGGCGCGGAACCTCACAGCTAAAGCATAGGTCGAAAACTGCCAGGGGGTGGCAGCGCACGATAAATGGCAAGCGTCCTATTCTTCGCGCCGCTCGCCTACTGGCACGCCTGCACATGTCACTGCTGTGATGTCGGGAGGAATGCCCAGACGACGGCAGATGTGCTCTGGGCTGCTCGTGCGTCGCGTCACACGGACACAGCGACGAATGTTAAAGTTTAGCCATCCCCTTGAATTGGCCGCCAGAGGACCTCGGTTTGCCAAAGTCCTTTGGCTAGTCCATCAAGATCCGGATATATGGTCCGCTGATGAACGCCAAGGCGATGAAGGGCTTTGATCAAGCCAAGCTTCGCACCGCCGGGGACGGTCCAGCGATGCACGCATTTCAGGTCCAAATCATGCCATGCGAACTGGGTCTTGTCTGCTGCGTATTGCGTGAGCGGAGTTTGTGGTCGAGCGTGATAGGTGAAGATTCCGTCCTGAGCCATGATTCGAGGTGAATTGAACACGGGGTATATGATCTTCACCGCGTCTGAGCCGTCATATTCAAGGGGCGAAGCGTTGGGCGGACAGCCGATAAAATCAAGCTCTTTTGTGTCGCGCCCACGATATCGTTGAATTGCCCAGATTTGGCCATCACACTCCTTCATGGACTCACAGGCGAAAAATAAGGCAATCAGGGGGCTGGCTGTCCAATCCAGAAGCCGCGTCGGCAAACCATGGTGTCTCGCCAAGAAGAGCGCCTCCCACCTAGGAAGCATCCTGCCGACAAACGGATAGGCACGACGAAGGAACCGATCTAGTAGGTCCCTTTCGTCCTTCTCGTTGAAAGTTTTCGACACCGAACCAACCGAATGGAGGCGTCCAACAGACGGTTGAAGCTTATAAGTGACGTCCGCTTCACCCCTAAACCAAAACTTGTCATCCGCGTTAGCGGAAATTGACGCGACCTTCTCTAGGAATTCATGCAAGTTCTCAACCGGGTCGCAATAGGCCTCATGCAAAAGGGTGCGACGACCGATTTCCCCAATGTATTCGCCCATCTATTTTCCCAGCGGGACGGCAAATCCTAGTAACAGATTGGGTAACACTTGGGATTCGAGTCACGCCGGTTAGGTCGCATCCGCTGAATCATAAGTTCCTAAGCAGAAAGAAGTACCGGAGGTGGGACTTGAACCCACACGACCTTGCGGCCACTGGATTTTGAGTCCAGCGCGTCTGCCATTCCGCCACTCCGGCTAATTCGGGCGAGCCTTCGATTTTGACGACCGGCGGGCAAGTGGTCAATCCTCCGCCGGACGCGGCTCGAATCTTACATCATCCGGGGCCTTGGCGACGGCAAAATAAAAATGCCGTACATCCCAAAGCCCTAGCCGGCAGGCAGTTCGACGGTCACCGTCGTGCCTTCGCCTGGATTGCTTTCGAACCGCAGGCGTCCGTGGTGGTCGGCCACGATTCCATGCACGATCGAGAGTCCTAGCCCTGTTCCACCCAGGTTGCGGCGTGTCGTGTAGAACGGCTCGCAGATGCGTGGCAGGATATCGGGATCGATCCCGGTACCCTGATCGCGGACGCGAATTCGTACCAAGTCGCCCTCACCGATCGTGCGCACGTCAATGGTATCGCCAGCGCCCGAGGCATCGGCCGCGTTGCGCAGCAAGTTCTCTAGAACCTGCCCAATGCCGTGCGAGTTGATTTCCACCGTCGGCAGGTCCGCGGCCAGCGACAGGTCTAGCGAGCAATTCCTGCTGCGCAGATAACCAGCGACCGAAGCGCACGCAGTTTGGACGATGGCGTTGAGCTCGGTCGGCGCGCGCTCGATCGTTTCCCCGCGCGCAAAGCTCAGCACATTGCGCACGATATCGCCGCATCGTTTGGCATCCGCAACAATGCTCGCCAGGGCTTGCGGCACATGCTGCTCCGAGGCCATGCCCATCTCGGCGGCGAGCAATATGGTGCCGATGGGATTATTGATTTCGTGGGCAATACCGGCCGCGAGCGTTGCCAGCGACGACAGCCGATCGTGCTGCCGGCGATTCTCGCGCTCTTGCAGGCCCGCCCGTTCCGCCTCCATGCGATGTTTGAAAAGCGCCGTCTCGATCACAACGTGCAGCTCGCGCTCGTTGAACGGCTTGAGAATATATCCGAAGGGCTCGGTGATCTTGGCCCGCTCGAGAATATCGGCGCTGGAAAACGCGGTAAGATAAATGACCGGAATGTTCCGCGCTCGTCGGATCTCGGTGGCGGCCTCGATGCCATCCATCGGTCCTTCCAACCGGACATCCATCAGGATCAAGTCGGGCTGATGATTTGCCGCGGCCTCGATCGCCGCCTGGCCCGATGCAACACTTTGCGCAATCTCGTATCCGAGGGTCGTCAACTGTTTGTGCAGGCTCATCGCGACCAGCCGCTCGTCCTCGACGATCAGAATGCGTACGCGGCGCGGCGCGTTTTCAGAGGATCGTGTTGGGGTGGCTGGCATATTCACCGTTTTCGCTCTCACGAATACCTGGCCAACGGCGCGGGAGGAAAACGAATCTGGAATTCCGTCCCCAACGCGCGCTCAACGTGCAGCGAACCGTGCAGTTGGTCGACCAGCGCCATGATCACCTGCATCCCAAACGTCGGCGACGTTTCCGGATGCACATGCTCGGGCAGTCCCACACCGTCATCGCGCACACTGAGCAGAATTTCCCTTTCGTCGGCGCTGTGCAACTCCACTTCAATGCAGCCGTGATCGCGATCCGCAAAGGCGTGCTTCAGGCAGTTGGACAACAACTCGTTGACTAACAGCCCGCACGGAACAGCATTGTCGATCGAAAGTTTCACGTCGTGAACGTCGATCAGCAGCCGAATCCGGTCGCTCGCGCGATCGGAGCCGAGCAGCGACTCACCGAGGCAGGTGATGTACTCGGCGAAATCGACTTGCGCCAGGTCGGGCGAGCGATACAAGCGTTCGTGTACGAGCGCCATCGACCGCACGCGTTGCTGGCTTTCGCTGAACATTTCGATGCTCAACTCGTCGTGGGTCTGTTGCGATTGCAGATACAGCAAGCTGGAAATGACTTGCAAGTTGTTCTTCACGCGGTGATGAACTTCCTTGAGCAATACTTCCTTCTCGTCCAGCGACGCGCGGAGGTTGTTTTCCAAAGCTCGCCGTTCGGTGATGTCGATCGTCGATGCGATGGCTCCGCGAACATTGCCGGCATGATCGAACAGGGGAACCGCCGCCGCACTGATACGCCTTACGACACCGTCCGCTCGACGAAGATCGATCTCGTGATCCGGCACCGGGGCACTGCTCGCCGTGGCGCGCTGCAGGGGAAGCTCGCTCGCCGCCAACTCGCGCCCCTGACCGAAGGCGGAAAAATCCGCGGGCTTTTTGCCGATCGGCACCGATAGCGACAGATTGGTACCCGCCGGCAGTTGCACCAGGTTGTACGCGGCCCGATTGCCCGTGATCCGATGGCATTGCGCATCGTGTGCAATCCAGACGGGCGTCGGCAAGATGTCCATCAAGGCTTCGATCTCTTCGGCCCGTTCGCGCAAGGACGCCTCGGCGATCGAGTGCTCGAGCACTTCGTGCTGCAGTTGCTCGTTGACGTGCATCAACTGGTTGGTTCGTTCCTTTATGCGCTGCTCCAACTCGTTGTGCGCCTCGTGCAATTCCTCCTCGGTATGCTTCATCCGGCTTATGTCGAGATTGATACCCGCCCAGCACAGTAGCGCCCCTTGCTCATCGCGCACCGGAACGCCGCGTGCGAGGATGGGATGCCATTGGCCGTCGCGCCCGCGAAAGCGATGCTCGCGATCCCAGGTCTCGCCAGTGCGCACGAATTCTTGCCAGGCCGCGATCGTATCCTCGACGTCATCCGCATGCAGGGCTTTCCCCCAACCGAATTCCGAACATTCTTCCTGCGTCATGCCGACCAGATTCAGAAAGGCCGGGCTGGCGTAGGTATTCTTTCCGTCGGCGTCGCACAGCCACACTCCGTAATCGATCGATTCGCCGATGGCTCGGTAGATGCGCTCGCTCTCGCGCAGTGCAAGCTCCACGCGGTTGCGCTCCTGCATTTCCTGCTGCAGCTTGTGATGGGCGAATTGGATTGCCTCGGCTTGCCGGCGTCCTGCGGCCATACTGCGACTGGCAAGTACGACAAAGGCCGCGAGAACGGCCAGGGCCAAGGCCCCCGTCACGATGTTGGCTCCAACCGCGATACGGTATGTGGCGCGAGCCCGGTCGGTGCGTTCCACCAGCATACGCCGTTCATCCGCTTTGATTTCGCCGACCAAACCACGGATGGCGTCCATCTGTTGCTTACCAGCCTTGCTGAGTGCGGCAAACTCGTTACCGCCGGTCCTTTCCCGGTACATGACGATGGCCTGCGCCAGCCGCTCGAGGCGCGCCGAAACCAACGCCGACAGCTTTACGACACGTTCTCGTTCGAGCGGGTCATCCCGGGTCTCGTCAGCGAGTTGCGCCAAGCGCTCGTTCAATCGCTTCACGGCCGCGTCGTAGGGCTGCAAGAAGATCTCGTCCCCCGTCAGGACAAAGCCGCGCTGACCCGTCTCGGCATCGACCGCCACGTTCAAGACTTCCGAAGTCAGATCCAGCACATGGTGCGTGTGAGCGACCTCGGTGACGGCATCGTTCAAGTGCGTGATGTTGCGATGAGCAAACCATCGATTCGCGGCCATTACCACAACGATCACGGCGATCGCCACGATCAGCACGCTTGGTAACTGCTTCATGCTGAGTGGCCCCGTAAAGGGCCCGTTAGGGTTCTTGATCTGCGCCAATCACTATGCAGTCAAACATGGCTGTACGCGCCAAACTAGCAGCGCAGCATTTGGCACCATCGCCCCGATACGCTCCCCGGTCGTTCCCGCTGACACGCTGCGTGGTTCGCTCCCTCTCGAGTCCAGCAGAGAATCTCTCCGCCTGTTGCCGCGCCGATCTTCTCGGCCTAACGCTTTTGCTGATGGCGGATCTCGGGCAATTAACTCCGGCAGTATGCCAAACTTCAGGAAAATGAGAAATACTTATCGATCCCGTGCGCACCCTGTGATCGGTGAGCGCGTCCATGGGCAGACATAACCGGCGACCGCTTGGCAGTATCATTCCGTCTATATGGTTTGGACGGGCGCGATTCGCCCTCTGGGCGGGCGATTTTCTGCGGTAGACTTACAGACGGATTTTTGGCGGCTTCGCGTGGCGAAACCGTGAACGCATAAGACACGCGCCGAACGCTTGCGACCGGAGAATGGAAAGCCAGATCCATGCCGATACTCCTCTTCGAAGACGAGCAGGTGACGCAGCTTTACCCGATTTCCATCGGCCGGCCTGCGTTCACGATCTCATGCGGTAGCTTTCGACTGATCGACCGCGCCCTGGCTTTGGATCCGCACGTCGAGGTGCGCGTGCGACCTCATCTGCGGGCGGTGCATGCGGCCGACTATGCTGCGCCCGCCGGCACGCGCTTGGCGGGCGAGCCGACACTGCTACTTAACGCCCGGCTGGTCCCTTCGGCCGAGGTCTGGCGGCAATTAGAAGCACTGCGGGCCGCCGGCAAACCGTTTCGCGTTGATACCGGCAAGACCCTCGCCGCGGCGCTGTTACCGGCCGGTAACGCGCTGCCAAAGGCCGACTCACCCCATCAGGAATTGCTCGACCTCGTTGAGCGCTGCGTGCTGCCCAAGGCCGAGGCTGACCTGCCGCTGTTCGACTATCCTCACGACGTGGTACGGCATCATCTGACGACATTGGCCGGAAACCTGCAATTGCGTCTGCACGAGGGCGACTATCAGCAGTTGGCCGACGGTGTTTTCACGGCGGACGGGGCGACCCTCGGACAGCACGTCGTTACCGATACCCGCAAGGGGCCGATCGTGCTGGAAAAAAATGCCTCGGTCGGACCGTACTGTTTCCTGAGCGGCCCGGCCCATTTGGGAGCCGGCGCCCGGATCATCGAGCACGCCGCCATTAAGGACGGCGTTTCCCTCGGGCATACTACGAAAATTGGCGGCGAGATTGAAGGTTCGGTCATCGAACCCTACACGAACAAGCAGCATCACGGCTTTCTCGGACATAGCTATCTCGGCAGTTGGGTGAATCTCGGCGCCGGTACCTGCAATAGCGACCTCAAAAACACCTACGGACAGGTGAATATGGAGTATTGGGGGCAAAGGGTTGCGACCGGCATGCAGTTCATCGGCACGATTGTCGGCGACTATGCCAAGACCGCGATCAATACCGGCATCTTTACGGGCAAGACCATCGGCGCGTGCAGCATGCTGTATGGGTTCGTAACCACCAACGTTCCGAGCTTTGTCAATTATGCTCGGCTGTTCGGCCAGGTAACCGAGGCCCCGGTCGACGTGATGGTCGCGACCCAGGCACGAATGTTCACGCGGCGCAATGTCAGCCAGCGGCCGTGCGATATCCAGTTGCTGTTCGACATGTACGAACTGACCCGGCACGAGCGGCAATTGGCAGGCGAACCGCTATCCCTGTAAGCTCAGTCGACTAGAATAGACTCCGCCGCGGCCGTGAAACCGGAAGCCAACCGGCGATCTTACGTGCCCGCTGCTCTAGCCAATCGTCATTCGACCAGGAACTCACTGCGCATGCGAGTCGCCGAAGCATACGGGCCGGGAAAGCTCGGCCTTTCGTTTGAATTGTTTCCGCCCAAGACTCCTGTCGGCGAGCAGGAACTGTTTCGGCACCTGGCCGACCTGGTCGCCTTTGAGCCCAGCTATATCACGTGTACTTACGGCGCGCTCGGCTCGACGCAGGCGAAGACCCTCGAGGTTGTCGAGCGGGTGCGGCGTGAATTTAATTGCCCAGTTGCGTCGCATCTCACCTGCGTCGGTTCGCCGGTATCCGCCTTGCGCGAATACTTGCGAGAAGCCGCGGCCCGGGGCGTTACGAATATCGTCGCTCTGCGCGGCGATCCTCCCAAGGGGGAAGCCGAATTCCGGCCCGTCGCGGGCGGCTTACGCTACGCCAACGAGCTCGTCTCGCTGATTCGCGGCGAGTTTCCGGATTTCGGGATCGCCGTGGCCGGTTACCCCGAGACGCACCAAGAGGCCGTCAGCCCGGAAGATGACTTACACAACCTGAAGCGGAAGGTCGACGCCGGCGCCGATATCGTGATCACACAGTTGTTCTACGACAACGATGACTTCTTCCGGTTTCGCGATCGTTGTGCGCGAGTTGGGATCACGGTGCCGATCGTCCCCGGCGTCCTGCCCGTGACAAACCTGGCTCAGATTCGACGAATCACGGGCATGTGCGGTGCCCGGCTCCCCGAGAGTCTCGTCGCTGACCTCGAAGCACACGAGGACAGTGCGGTCGATCAATTCGAAGTGGGGGTCGATTTCGCCACCGCCCAGACGCAGGCCTTACTCGATAGTGGCGTGCCTGGAATTCACTTTTACGTGCTCAACAAGTCGCCAGCCACGTGCCGGGTCTTGCGGGCCGTAACTCGACCGGCGTAAAGGAGCAAAGCGCCACGTAGCCCGGCCCAATTATTGCGGCTCGGTGCGTCCCGCTTGCAGGGCTTTCGGTAAGGCATGGCTGATCATTGCCATGACGTCGAACGAAATCTCGCCCGTCGCGCCATGCAGACCGATCCAGATGATGGCCATGCGCGCGTCACGTGGCACGGCGATGCTGTCGCTATCTTCGCGCCAGGGAAACGTTCCCATCCAATCGCCGAATGAAGCTGGCTGACCGACCGGTCGGCGATCCTCGCCATAGAACACCATGACTAGGCGGGGCCGCTCGTACTCGGCATGCCCCGGCTGAATCTCGCGCCCACGCACCCACAACGATAGTTCCAGCGAGGACACGACCCGGCCGTCGACCGCCAACGCCTGCAAGGCCCGGGCGCTGCGCCCCGGCGTGTCGTTGGTGAATGTAATTACTTGCTTACCTTCGGGCGCGGTTGAATCGGACTCTAACTTCGCATGCCGCAGGTAATACCAACCCTCGGGCACATGAGTCTCTGGCGATTCCTTTTCGAAGCCACCGCCGACGAGCGTCGGGTGAATGCTGTCCGGCTTAATCAGCCGATTACGCTCGGCCGTGCCTGTCATGGGAACGAACATCGTCGGCTCGAGCGCCTGTCCCACTAGTTTTCCATCGACCTTGCGGAACAGATACAGCGTCTGCTGAAATCGTTCGCCGACCGGCACGATCAGCCGGCCCCCTTCGCGCAATTGATCTACCAGTGGCTGGGGAACCTTTTCGGGCGAGCAGGTGACGATGATCTTGTCGAACGGTGCGGCATCGGGCCAGCCTTGATAGCCGTCACCGACGCGACAATGGACGTTTTTGTACCCCAGCCGCCGGAACACTTCGTCGGCGCGCTTTCCGAGCGGCTCCTGAATCTCGATCGTGTAAACGTCACGCACCAGCGAACTGAGCACCGCGGCCTGATATCCGCTGCCGGTGCCGATTTCGAGGACGGTATCGGTTGGCTGCGGATCGAGGTGCTCGGTCATGGTCGCCACGACAAAGGGGGGCGAGATCGACTGCCCGCAACCGATCGGCAGCGCCATGTCGAAGAATGCGTTAGGGCGCTCGGCCAGCGGCACGAATTCCTGCCGCGGCGTGATGCGCATCGCCTGAACGACGCGGGCGTTAGTGATACCAGCGCCAAGCACCTCTTCGTCGACCATTCGCCCAAGAGACTTTGCAGCGTCCTGGGCGTGACAGACCGCCCCCGCCATGAGGAACACGCCCAGGCAGGTGGTACGGATAAGAGGTTTCATCAACATGGCCTAGCAAAACATCGCCCTTGGAACGCGTTTCAGGGCGAAAGAGCGTCTGGAAATCGATTTGAATCCGCGGGACGCGCGCGACCCGTCGGAGAGACCATCTACTAGTTTACGCTCGATTGCTGCCAGCTCATCAGAGCGCGGATCGAGATGATCCGGGGCCAGGTAATTGTCAGTATCTGCAAGCCGGTTTTGTTGAGTTCGCACCCCCCCAACGATGTCGGGTAAATCGAATGCAGCCACGTTTTATCGTGTTGTGTTGCGGGGGGATCGGAAAATCCAAAAAGTTTGAGCGCAAACGTTAAATTTGGAAATCCAAAAAAAAGCGCTAAATCCCTTGCCATCGTTGGTTTCGGTTGGTAGTAAAGACTGGTGGGAGATTTTTTTCCGGTATGGTGCCGGTTGCATACCTGTCGGAGTCTGGGGGGCCTTTGGGAAGGCGCAAAATCACATGAAGAAACATCGTTCGAGTGCACTGCGCGGATTCGCAGCGTCGCTAGCAGTCGCTTTGCTCGTTGCCAATGTGGCGCGCGCCGACATCACTTGGGTTCTGCAAAATAGCTCGGCTGTGACCCTGACAGGTCAAATCGGCGGCTTCGATGCGAATAACAACATCGACGAACTCTACAACATGGTGCCGCAGACGGATAACAACATCACGCTCTTTCCGGGCTTCACCAACAGCCTGTCAACCTACAGCGTCGGCACTATGACGTCGGTGGGCAACAATTTTTTGCAGAGCCTGAATTTTGGCGCCGAACCAGACCCCAACGGCATTAATCTTACGAATGCTCAGACAGTAGTTCAAAATTCCGGGGATTTGCTTCCCAACCCCGTCCAATTCACCTCGCCACCCAGCAACTACGGCACTCCGATTCAGCAGAGCATTGCTGGCAATCTGGTTCCGACCGGAGGTTATGCGAATAACAATACTGACGGCGGCAAAGTCAGCATCTCGACGAGCTACGGTACTTTCAGTAATGGGACAGGCGATAAGGACCCAATCACCAATTTGCATGCCGCAGCGCCGATGCCGGTTGATGCCGGTGGCAACTTCAACGCGCAAACACTGGCGATCACCGGTCAATTCAATATCAACCTCGCCCTGAATCTAAATACAACTGGCGGTCAGGGCGCATTTTCGCTGAATGAGGTAGGTACCGCATCGCCAAGCGATAACACCAATCCCATGGGAATTATCACCCGCGGTGCCGGCGGCACTTACGTGATGCACGTGCCACTTCCCGCTTTTAACGACTCAGGGTCATTCGGTGCGCTCTATTACAACATCAATTTGAGCTACAACCTCACTGCTACCGCCAATATCGCCGCCGGTGACGCCAATTTCGATGGCGTTGTCAACGCCCAGGATCTGGCCCTGGTCTCTAGCGGTTGGCTAACGACCAATGCGGCGAAGCTCGGTACCGGCGACGTCAATGGCGACGGTATCGTGAACGCTCAGGACTTGGCCTTGGTTTCCAGCAACTGGCTGAAGACTACGC
This sequence comes from Pirellulales bacterium, assembly GCA_036499395.1. Taxonomy (NCBI): domain Bacteria; kingdom Pseudomonadati; phylum Planctomycetota; class Planctomycetia; order Pirellulales; species Pirellulales bacterium. The sequence goes on along the minus strand of DASYDW010000077.1, from coordinate 225,740 downwards.
CGACGGTTCCCGCCTCAGTAATGGCTCCTATTGCCGGCGGCGGTACTCCAGGGGACATAGGTGGACCCTCGGCAATCAATCAATCTGTGCCTGAGCCCAGCACCTGGTTGCTGCTCGGACTGGGAAGCGTCACCCTTCTTTGGAAACGGCGTCGCTTGCGAAGTTAAAGGCCGTTTCGTTCGATATCCGACATAACTTTTCAAGCAGAGCGTTCTCAAATACAGCCTTCTCAAGTGCCTCGGCCTTGAGAAGGCTTTTTTCATGCGCGGATCTGCCGTCGGTTCCCCTTCAAGAAAGATGTTTCGACCAGCGACTCATGATGAAACTATGCTTCAAGAGCCCGCCAGCGATGCGATTGCCTACGGTGGCGCCGCCAGATACCCGCGCCTCTCGAGCTCTGCGCGGAACTTTCTAAATAGATCATCGTATTGCGCCGCATTCTTCGTCTCAGGCGCGAACGAGTGAGCCGTTTTGGCCATAGCCGCTGTCGCTTCCGCTAACGAGGAAAAGACGGTTCCGGCCGCCGCCAAGATGGTGCTACCGAAAGCCGACTCGGCGACGGCCGGCCGATGCAGGACTCGTTGCGTTACGTCCGCGCGGCATTGCATCCAGACATCGCTCTTGCTGCCACCGCCGGTCGAGTAGACGGCACCTCCGGTAGTTCCACAAGCACTGTCGAGGACTTCATAAGCCAGCCGTTCCACAATCGCCGTACCGACCAGAAACCCCGCGAATGCTTCGTTCGCATCGACGGGATCGGGCAGCATAAACCGCTCGGCGTCCGCGTGCTGAAAGGGAAAGCGTTCACCGCGCCCTACCAGTGGATAACCCACAAGTCGCCCCGGTAGAAACTCACGCGCCGCACGGTCAAGTTCCGCCGGCGGCGCCGCGCCAAACCACGCCCGGATCCATGACGATCCCGTATTGCTCGCTGCACCGGGCAACCATTTTCCGCCAGGCAACTTGTGCGAGTAGATGAGTCCCTGCGGGTCTCGCATCAGCCGTTCGGTAACTCCCTTGAAGACGAGCGTCGTGCCGAGTGTCGTGTTGTAATCTCCCGTCTTGCGCACACCGGCGGCGACCGCTGCCGCGACGCCGTCCGTGGCGCCGGCCAGCACCGTCAATCCGACCGGCAATCCAGTCGCCTCGGCCGCCCGCTCAGTCACAGTTCCCACCGGCGCCCCTGGTGCGACAACGCGCGGCAGCCGTTCGGTGACGCCCGGCAGTTCGGTCATCCACGCCGGCCATTTCTCCTCGATCAGGTCGTAGCCGGTCTTCAGTGCGTTGCTGTAATCGGTCACACCGAAGTCGCCGGTCAACTGGCCCACGATGTAATCGGCTTGGTGCACGAAGCGCGCGGCCCGCACAAAATGCTGTTCTTCATTTCGTGCCATCCACATGATTTTTGCCAGCGCGAACGAGGGCTCGAATCGGTAGCCCGCGCGTTCGCACCAAGATCGCGCCAGGTCGTTCAGGATCAGGGCTTCGCCTGATGGGCGCGGGTCGTTGTACATAATCGCCGGCCGAACCGGCTGATCATTCGCGTCGAGCGCGACCAGTGTTCCCGAGGTGCCGTCCACGGCCATCCCTTGCACCTGGCTGGTGCGAAAACCGGAACGTTTTAGCTCTTCGACGACGCCGCCCAGGCATTCCCTGACATTTTGCCACCAATCGTGGGGCAATTGCTCGTGACGCCCTTCTTCCCGCGAAAGTTTCGTCTCGTTGGCGACGGCGTTCTGCGCGACAATACGACCGTCGGCCGTCGCCACCATGGCCCGTACGCCCCCGGTCCCTAAGTCGATTCCCAGCGTCAGCGGTTCGTTCATCAAGGCTCTCTGCCCGAGGCTGAGAAAGCTATCGAAAAACGCGTTTCCAGAACGCGTCGTTTTCTTGGCCTAACGGCGTCAAAAACTGTTTGTGGACGCTTCTTCACGTTGCTATTGTAGAGATTCTTGAAACTTTTCCGGGGGTTTCCCAGTAGATTGCTAGTTCGGCGCCGATTGCCAGGCTCAATGACGCCTGCCGCTTGCCGAGCTTTTTTCGGTCCTTTTACTCTTCTTCTCTTCGTGGAGGCTGTTTTATGAAGCGGTATCTTGCCCGCGGGATGGTATTCGGGGCGATTGTTTTGGCCGTGGGCAGTTCCCTGGCCCAGGCTGACGATGCGGCGAAGGCCGTCGGCGATTGGAACCTCAAGGTCATGACCGACGACGGGCAGACTTTGGCATCGGTGCTGAAGCTAAGCCAGGACGACGGCAAGCTGAAGGGGGTTTTCGTCGGCATGGACGGCACCGAAGTCAAGGCCGATGAGATTTCGGTCAAGGGAGATGACCTGGCATTCAAGGTCGTTCTCGACTTCCAGGGCACCGAGTTGGTGGCCAAATTTGCCTTGAAGCAGGAAGGCTCGAATCTGAAGGGCACCGTCGAATACGATTTGGGTGGCCAAACTGGCAATTTGGACGTCACCGGGGGTCGCGCCGTAGCTGGCGGTGGCAAGATCGACGAAGGAACTTGGGACCTGGACATCCAGACCGACGACGGACAGACCCTGAAGGCAGCCCTGACCCTGAAAAAGGAAGGCGACAAGCTGGGCGGTAAATTCGTTGGTGTGGACGGTACTGAAGCCAAGATCGACGAGGCCGCGGTCAAGGACGGCGAGCTGGCCTTCAAGGTCACTCTCGATTTCCAGGGCAGCGAACTGGTTGCCAAGTTCAAGCTGAAGCCCGTTGACGCCGGTGCCAAGGGCACGGTCGATTACGACCTCGGCGGTCAGACCGGTACGCTCGACGTCATTGCCAAGCGTCCCGCTGGCGACAGTGGCAAATTGGCCGGAAAATGGGATGTTGATGTCACGACCGACGACGGCCAGACGCTGAAATCCAGTGTGAAAATCGAAGTCGACGGCGACAAGATCAAGGGCGTCGCTCAGACCCCCGATGGCAAGGAAGTCAAGCTCGAGGACGGCAAGATCGACGGAGAGGAAGTCTCGTTCAAGATCAACGTCGACTTCGAAGGTACGGCCCTCGTCGCCAAGTTCAAGGGCAAAGTCACGGGCGATAAGATCAAGGGGCAGGTCGACTATGACCTCAGCGGTCAGACCGGCACTCTGGATTTCAACGCCAAGAAGGCTGACTAGGGCTCTCTAGGAGCACTTGAACCAGCAATAGTGCCGCCGTCCTGTGCGGCAAGAAAACGATCACGGTCCCTCGCAGCCATCGCGTTGCGAGGGACCGTTTCTTTTAGGACCATCCCCTCGTCTGGGCAGTGTGGCATCCAAGTCTTTCGGAGTGAATTCACGGATGGTCACGGCAAATCCGAAAAGAAGGGATTTTCCAAAAAAATATGTTGCGAGCTTTTTAATGCCGGGTTAGCATCTAGAGATTGGCGGTGGTTCCTCTCTAGAGGGGGCCGGCAGAGAAATCATTTATAGGCAAGGGTTATCCAGGATGATTAATCGACTCACGTGGAAGCACGGCCTGGCGCCGGTGGCCGTTGTGGCCTGGTTCTTAAGCTCCTCCGCGAAGGCCGACATTAACTGGGTTTTTCAACCCTCGCAGAGCCCGGTCGTTTTCTCGGGCGCCATCGGGGATGTGGTTTTCAATTCGGCAGATGGCGCGTTAGGGAGCGAAATCGATTACCCCAACGGCCAGCCGGAATGGATCCAAGTCTATAATGGCGTTCCCCAGGCCAAGAATCAGTTCGATCCCAATGTGCAAGGGTATACCGACGCCAATGGCCAATTTCACTTTGGTGTCGATCCGAATTTTGGCTCCTACCCGGGCTATACGAACTCTGCCCAATCGTCGGCATCAGGTAGCTTCACCACGGTAGGAAATAACTTCCTGAACTCGCTTAATTTCGGCGCCGAGCCGGTCATTGCCAATTTCAACAACTTCAATCCAACGACCCAATTCGCATTCAGCGGCAACTATTATCCCGATTCGGGAGGGACCGGTACGCCTGGCATTTACAACAATGCGACCCCCTCTCAACTTGGCCTAACGTTCGTCGGAGCTTCGGGTCCGAACATTTTCGCGAATGGCACTGCCGCTCAGCAGTCGATGTACGGAACGGTCCTCGCCCCGGTTGTTGGTGGTGGCCCCCTGGATGCTGGTTTCGGTCCTACCGGAAAAGGTGATGCCGGAACGGCGGCCTTGACCGGTACCGGCGGGTACGCGTCGAGCAATGGTGTCACGGTAACTCCGACCACCACCGGGTCGTTTGATGCCAGCAACATTCATTTCTCGGGCGTGTTGGCCTTTTCGTCGAATTTTCAAGCGAATAATGGATCGAATAACGTCGCCCAATTCACGCCTTCGTCCTTTTTCGACCTGGTCAATCAACTGGCGAACAATGGCACGAACGGCCTTCTCTCGATCAGCAATGATTTGGGAGCGTCAGCCGTAGGGCAGTACACGCGTGGACCGGGAGGGACTTACCTGATGGCGGTCCCCTATTCGGCCACGATGTCGTTCGGCACTTCAAACGGCGACATTAATTTTGCCGGACTGAAGGGGACGCCCGATCCCTCTCGTCCGGACCCCACGGATCCTAATCACCTGTACGGGTCGACGATTGGAACCGGCGTCTTCATTGACTTGCACTTTACGGCCACCTTCACGGCCCAAGCGAATATCGCCACTGGCGACGCCAATTTCGATGGCGTCGTGAACGCTCAAGACTTGGCCCTGGTTTCCAGCAATTGGCTCACGGCGAATTCGGCGCACTTGGGCACAGGTGACATAAACGGTGACGGTATCGTGAACGCCCAGGATTTGGCGTTGGTTTCCAGCAATTGGCTGCATACCACGCCCGCTTTGCCCGGTGGCGGCAACGCCAATTCGGTCCCGGAGCCGGGAACTTGGATTTTGCTCGGATTGGGTGGAATATTGCTTGCAATCCGTCGCAGACTAGTGTAAAGTTTTATTTTTATGGGGCTGTTTGTGCGCCAAGCAGCTTCATGAATCGAGTAGTTTTGATCGAAGCGTGTGTGTGACCTAGACCTGCCGTCAATCGCGACGCCAGGGGACGTAGGTTAGAGATTCGGCCCAGCTAGCGAAGTGCTAATGCAAGCGAAACTTTGAACGACATCTAGTCGGGGCAACGGTCAACGCCCTCTGACAGCCAACTGGATAGAAGCCCACTAGGGTGCATCCGACACGGCTCAGAGAAATTGCGAAGACCACTTTCAAAGTATCGTTTTGTTATTAGTCAGTCGCTAAGAGCCTTTTCTCTAAGCTTGCGCATCATCTAGGAGAGCACACAGTGAAATTTCGATCCCTCGTCGCAGCGGCCGTCGTCCTATCGATGGTCTCTTCTGCCCAGGCCGTTCAGCTTGTCGTGATGAGTGTGGCGACCCATGCCACCAACAGCATCATTCCTGCCGGTGAACAGGTCGTCACCTTCGGCGTCCAGGTCAAGGCAGCTGACCTTGTCGGTGCCGGCACCAATCCGGTGCTCGTCGTTCAAGACGTTACTTTCGCCGGCAACGGCCTAACCACCTCCGCCGGGATACCTTTCAACCAAGGCGGCCTCACCAACATCGCTGACGTCAGTGCTGCCCAATCGATCGTTAACGGCTCCTATGCCAATCAGGCCGGCCCGGACTTGGTGCCGGCTGTACAAACTGATCTGGCGCTCGGCGGACAGCGCTCGCTGTATGCCGACAGCTGGTGGTACGGTAGTGGTTCCGGCACCCTGACGGGTGTGAACAGCGCCGCAGGTACCACTGGCACGCTGCCCTCCGCTTGGCAACTCGGCCCGATCAGCGCGATCGGTCCGACCGCCTTCGTCTGGAACTCCGGTACCGGTGTACAAGCAGGTGACACTGCCAACCAAGCCGTCCAGAGCCCAACCGGAACGAATGCCACGGTCGGCCAATACATGATGTTCACCGGCCTTTACGGACCGAACGGTTCGAACGCGCTGACCCAGTCGACCCTTGCGAGCCAGTTCGTTAACGGCGTCCTCACGGTCCCCTTGGCTCAGATTGTCACGACCGGTGACATTCAGATGCCCGGTACTTACTCGAACGCCGGCGGTGGTGTCCCCAGCGGTCCAGGTACCGGTACCTACCTCGGCTTGATCGGCGACCAGGTGTCGAACGGTCCGACCGGCAACGGTACGTACAACCTGCAAGGCAACGACCCCACCTCCAACCCGGGTATCTTCTACCAGTTCTCGACCCAGACGATTCAGCCGCAAGTCCCGGAGCCGGGTACGATCGTGCTGGCCGGTCTGGGCGCACTGGGCCTTGCCTTGGCTTGGAAGCGTCGTAAGTAAGCAGATTTGGGAGTTGTCAGAAAAGCTTCCTCTTCCTGGTGCGGTTGGGGAAGTCGATAGCAAGTTGGGTGAGGCGTCCGTAGTGCCGCTCGCATGAGCCGATCACGCGGAACTCACCCAGAGACGAGGTTCGGGCTGGGGACGACTCGCAAGGTCGTCCCCAGCTTTTTTTATGCGCCTTGATGCCGCAAGGTTGCGGGATGCACCAAGCTCGGGGCTTCGCTTCAGAGCCACATCCCTTCAGTCCGGCTAACTACGACGTAGCCCCGCGTAGTTTCGGGATCGCGGCCGTACCGTCGCGCAAGCCGTTCACTTCTTTGACGGGGGTGCTAGTCCCGCGAGACCGCGCAGTGGGATTGCCTCACACGTCTTTGGGAATCGCAAAATCACCTGGCCTTAAGGACGCGGTGTTTCCAACCGACGTGCCGCTCCGATTGATCTCCCTACCTTTGTGGGGGTCACAAAGGTTCGCCTACAGAAGTCCGCTTATGCGACATCTACCCCGCCCAAACCTGGCATGAGCAATCGACTCTCGCCGCGCAAAAACGACCATTGCCACATCGTCGCGATACCGTGAACATCATTGGTCGTTAAAATCGCAAAAGATTTTTAACACTAAGTTTGCATTCTTGACTTGGCGTCGGTATGCTCAGCGGTGGATATCCCGCTCGGGAATTCATCTGCTCTTATTTTCATCGAAGAGGGGGGACGCCTCCTCGGCACGGGAAGGGAGATTTCAACATGCACGCCTCGCGCCGCCGGACCGGCTTTACGCTGGTCGAATTGCTGGTAGTGATTGCAATCATCGGCATCCTTATTGGCCTACTGTTGCCTGCTGTACAGGCCGCCCGCGAAGCCGCGCGGAAGGCCCAATGCCAGAACAATATGAAACAGTTCGGGCTCGCCCATCAAAACTATCTCAGCGCCATGGGGGTCTTCGTTCCCGGTGGCCTGGTGGATACGGGCGGAAACTTCTTGGCCAGCTCTTACACGATGTTGCTTCCGTACTTCGAGGCGGGGGCGACCTCGGCCATGTATGTCAACACTAACCAGTGGTACAACCAGCCGCAGATCGTTGCCAATCAGGTGATTAATACCTTTGTCTGTCCGTCGGATGACAAAGACAACCCGATTTACAACGCGGCTCTTGATTACGGTACAACCTCGACAACAGCCACCTTTCCGGTTCCATCTCCCACTGGTACACAGGGACCGTTGGCTAGCGCGGGCAGCATGACCACGTTCAACGGTCTCTTTGGCGCCGTCGATTACATCCTCTGCTCGGGTATCACGGATGCCTGGTGCGTCGAAGGAAACAGTGTGCCCGGTTGGGAACGCGGCATGTTCAGTTTCAACATGATGAATACGGCCCAGGCCATCACCGATGGCTTGAGCAATACCTTCATGATGGGCGAGGGTGCTCAGGGTTCGAAGTGGCATATCAGCACGGTTCGCACGCCCTTGAGCGATAAGGATGGCACCGGCAACACTTCAAACCAACCGCAATGGGCGTGGATCGCCGGCGAGCCGAATTCCACCACGTTTTCGACTATTGCCGGACAGGCCTTCAATGTCGGCAGCATGATGGGAACGACGACGATGCCGCTTAATCAATATCCGGTGCTAATGAGCCGAGCCGATGGTGGAAATCTCACAATTGCTGGTTACGCCGGGCTGTCACCGAGCAAAAATGCCTGTAATTCTAGCGCTATGACTTCGAGCCAAGGAAATTCGCACATGATGAGCGGTTTTCGTTCGTCGCACACCGGCGGCGCCAACTTCCTGATGGCCGATGGCAGCGTCCGCTATATCCAGACCGGCATCGACTGTGCCAACGGCGGTTATGGATACTATCCTGATCCGCGTCTTGGTGGCTCTCTTCAAGCTCTTACTGCGGGAACCTACCCGAACTATACGCAGATCTCGGTACCGACAACCGGAAAACCACCGATGGTCGGGATCTATCAGGCACTGTCGACGCGGGCCGGTGGCGAGCCTGTTTCGCCTCCGTGATTCCAGCGTGATTTCCGTATGACCCCTTTCGCGCATTGCTTGTCTGTTATTTAAAGAAGTTCTTATCTCCGGCTGCGATCAAGCGCGATCGCAGCCGGAGAGTTTTTGCTTAAATCGCTCGTACTCGCCGGGCAAGGCGATTTTCCCCACCAAGGGCCCCTGTCGAACAGGGCTCATTTCGAACCTAGAGAGTTTTCTGAACCACCATGCTGTCGACCATTTCCAACGCCAAGGTTTTTCGTGTCGCAGGTTTTGCCACCTTGCTCGTCGCCATGCTGCTGGTGACCGGTTGCGGGCCGAAGTACAAAGCCGCCCCGCCGCAGGTGGCAACGCCGGAAGACATCAAGCAACTGATTGGCCAATTAGCCAAGAAGCAGAAAGCCGGATTTGGCATCGACGATATTCGCATTCCCGCGGCTAAGCGCCTTGGCGACATTGGCCCTCAGGCTAAGGAGGCGATCCCGGCACTCGAGAAGATGGCCAAGGACAAAGATCCAGCAGCCAAGCAAGCCGCCGAAGAAGCGCTGGCCAAACTCAAGGCTGCCTAGCTCGCGCGCCCGTCATGCAGTGTGATGCGGCGCCACGCTGTGACGCTGCATCAACTTTCAAAAATGCGCTGAATTGCGCTTCGCGCATTGATCCATCGCATCGCTTGCGCTCGTATTTCCTTGGCAATCGTTGCGCGGCGCCAAGGGCGACTCGCTGTGCTGGCGGGGGGCCTGCGCCATGCTAGAATAGACTTGAGTAAGTCGATGGGCAGGCACTCTGGGGCGAGCCATCAGTCATCCCGCGCGACTAAGGGGATGTCCTCAATGCTCTTCCCTTCATTCATATTCTTTATCGGGACGCGAAGGGGAGAACTGGCATGCATCGTTCGTCGCCGCGCTTCGCCGCGACCGTCAAGTTGCGGCATACGCTGGTCAGAGCCACGGCGATATTCGCCTTTGCATCCTTGTCCTGGGTATTCAGTGCGGACATGGCATCCGCGGAACCACTGCGCGTAGACGGTTCTTCCCCGGACAAGAAGACCTACCCCGAAATCGAAGAAGCCAAACGAAAGCTGGCTAAGCAAGACGTCGACGGCGCGCTCGAATCCTTCAACGCGGCCGCCAAGGCGCACTCGGATCTCCCCAACGGGCGCGTACAGATGGCCACGGTTTACTATGCGCTCAGTCGTCCACGGGATGGCCGTGCTCAGCTCGAACGCGCTGTGATCGACTATCCGGACGATCCAGAAACGTATCTCGTGATGGCCGAGTTAGCGCTGCGCGAAGGGCGCTGGACCGACGCCGGTCTGTTAAGCGACAAGGCGCTCGCGCTGGCTAAGCCGTTCAAAGGGGACGCGGAAAAGAAAAAGGACCTCATCAAGCGCGCCTATCTGGGCGCCGCGATGGTTGCCCAGCAGCAAGAGCATTGGGAAGACGCGCGCAAGCTGCTCGGCGAGCTGCTCAAGGCCAGCCCCGACGCCGCCGCGGGGCATTATCGCTTGGGCCAGGTCTTGTTCGAGATGGACAAGCAGAAAGAAGCCTATGCCGAGTTACAGGCCGCGGCCCGCATGGACGAGGATATCCCCTCGCCCGAAATGACAATGGCCCAGATGTTCGAGAAGGCTAAGGACCGCGCAAGCGCCGATAAATGGATGAAGCAAGCGGTCGCCGCCGATCCGAAGAAGCTCAAGACCCGCCTGGACGCTGTGCAATGGTTGCTACGCACCGGCAGTCTCGAGGAAGCCAAGAAGCAGGCCGCTGAAGCGCTCTCGATCGATCCCGAATCGCAAGACGCGTTGTTCCTGGCCGGCCGCGTGGCTCGCTTTGGCAAGGAGTATCAACAGGCACAAAAATATCTTGAGCGTTCCTATCTGGAGAGCCCCGGCGCCGGCAGCATAGCCAACGAGTTGGCGCTGACTCTGAACGAAATCGGCGAAGAGGAGCGGAAGCGGGCTTTCACACTCGCCGATGCCACCTACCGGCAACAACGCGATGCCGAAACGGCCGCGACCCTGGGCTGGATCTGTTACCGCATGGGACGAATGGAAGACGCCGAGCGCGTCTTCAACGCCGTGGCCACGGCCAATCAATTTTCCCCCGATGCGGCCTACTTCTTCGCCATGTTTGCCGACGACCGCAGTCGCGGTGAAGCGGCCAAGCCATTGCTCGAAGCGGCCTTGAAGAGCGACGCTCCGTTTGCCTACCGTGCCGAAGCGCAAAAACTGTACGATCGATTGTCCAAGCGACCGGCTGCGGTCCCGGCCAAGGCCGACGCGACGCCCGCCGCGGATAAGGTCGAGACGAAGTCGGCCACCAAGGCGCCGGCCAAGGCAACACCGGCCAAGAAGCCGGCCACGCCCTAGTGCAGGAAGCGTCGCGCGGCAAATAACGTCGGCGCGAAAACTGCGGAATCAGCAATTCCGGCGTCTGCATCGTCTCGTCAGCCAAGCGTCTGCCAATTCGGACGCGGCCAGGGATATTCCATATAGCGGGCCGTTTCTTCCGCGACAGCCTGGCCCAGCAGCCGGCCTACGACATACAACGACATGTCGATGCCCGCGGCCACCCCGGCGCTCGTGATGATCCGTCCGTTATCGACGAGGCGCAGGCCGGCCTCGACCTGCGTGTGCGGCGCGGTCTCGCGTAACAGATCGATGGCGCCATGATGCGTCGTCGCGCGCAAACCGTCTAAAAGTTTCGCCTTGGCCAATAGCAGCGCGCCGGTGCACACCGAGAGCGTCAGTTCCGTGTTCGCATCGCGCGCGGCGATCCACTCCAGAAGTGTGGCGTTGTGCATCTCGCGTCGCGTCCCTTGTCCGCCAGTCACCACCAGCAGATCTGCCGCCGGCGCGGTCCCGATCGCATAGTCCGCCATCACGCGTAGCCCGTTGCGCGCGGTCACGATTCCCGCCTTCTCGGCCACCGTGTAAACCTGGAATGCCTTCGGTCCCGATCTGCCCCCGGTGACGGAAAAGACTTCGAACGGACCGCAGAAGTCCAGCACCTCGACATCGTCAAAAATCAGGATGGCGACGGTACGGGGCGTGATACGCTCGTCGGTCATAGGAAACTCCTCGGGCAGAAGGATTTCGATCATGTCATCCGCGACCTTCCGCTGATGATGACGCTGGCGAGCGTCCTTGCGTTCCGCGACCTGTCGCGTTTGCCCCGGTTCGTGGCGGATGTTAACTTGCTCTCACACTGACCAAGAAATCGAGCGCCGCCAGTGGCGCCGCACACCGAGGGGGATGGCACAATGCCCGATTCGATCAAAGCGCGTTTCAATCTTACAGGTAAAGTTGCCATCGTCACCGGGGCCAGCAAGGGAATTGGTGAATCGATCGCCCGCGGCCTGGCCGAGTTCGGCGCCAAGGTGATGGTCAGCAGCCGCAAGCAAGAGAGCGTCGACGTCGTGGCCAAGGCGATCCAAGCCGCCGGCGGCGAAGCCGACGCCGTCGCCGCGCATGCCGGTAGTACGGCCGATCTTCATGCCCTGGTCGACAAGACGGTCGCCCGATTCGGCGGCGTGGACATCATCGTCAACAACGCGGCGACGAACCCGGTCTTCGGGCCCATCGTGATGGCCGATGAAGCTGTGTTCGACAAGATCATGGCCGTCAACGTTAAAGGGCCCTTGGAACTGGCCAAGCGCGCCTTCCCGATTATGGCCGAGCGTGGTGGTGGATCGGTTATCAACATCAGCAGCATCGGCGGCATTAGCCCCGAGCCGATGTTGGGCATCTACAGCGTCAGCAAGGCGGCGCTGATCAGCCTGACCAAGGTCTTGGCCGCAGAGTGGGGCGCGGTGAAGATACGCTGCAACGTCATCTGCCCGGGCCTCGTGCAGACCAAGTTCAGCAAGGCCCTGTGGGAGACCGAAAGCAACTTGGAGAAATTCACCTCGCAGTTGCCGCTGGCGCGGATGGCCCAACCCGATGAGATCGCGCCCATGGCCGTGTTCCTTGCCGGCGATGCCGCGGAATACTGCACCGGCGGAGTCTACCTGGTCGATGGCGGTCACACGATCTAGATGGCTGTCGAGTTTCTGAATTGCCGCTACCCGGCTGTTGTGTAGACAGTCGAGCTTCGTCCTCGGGCACTCCTGCGATGAGCACCCTTTTTGCAATCCGGCACGGCCAGGCCTCGTTCTTTGCCGAGAACTACGATCAGTTGTCTCTTGTTGGAGAAACGCAGTCGCGGTTGCTCGGAGAGTATTGGGCCGAGCGGCACGTCCTGTTTGACGAAGTCTTCACGGGCCCCTGCCGCCGCCACATCGAGACAGCCCGTCTGGCCGGTGAAGCATATCGGGCTGCCGGATTGGACTGGCCCGAGCCGGTGGTGCTTCCTGGTCTCGACGAATACGAGGCCGAAGCCGTGCTGAAACAGGCCCTGCCGAGCCTGATCCAGGAGCACGACAACATCCGTCGCCTGCACGAGGCGGTCGAACGGGCGCCGGACCGCGCCGAGAAGCTGCGTGCGTTTCAAAAGCTTTACGAAGTAGTGATCGACCGTTGGGCCCACGGCGAATTGGACCTGCCACGGGTCGAATCCTGGGCCACATTCTGCCAACGCGTGCATCGGGCGTTGGATGAGATCTCGGCCCGGCCCGGCGCCGGCCGGCAGGTCGCGGCTTTCACGTCAGGCGGGCCGGTAGGGGTATGTATGCAGCGAGCCCTGGGGCTCACGCATCGCACGACCTTGCAGATGGCTTGGATGGTGCGTAACGCCTCGTTCAGCGAATTTATCTTTTCCGGCGAGCGATTTACGCTCAGCCGATATAACGCCTTTCCGCACCTGGACGCCCCGGAACACCTGACGTACCGATAGACGGCCGACCCGATAAACGGTCGACGGCTTATCCGACCGCACGCGCCCGGCGTGGCCACGAGACGGGCCCGCCGCTTTACAGCGGCGCTGGAAATGCGACGATTGTGGGAATCGTCGCCAGGCGACGGCGCATACAACCGCAATTCGCATACGGGGCCGCAAGGCCGACGAGCATCGCGCACGCATCAACTCGCGTCCACAACATTTCGAGGGGAGATTCGGATGGACTTCTCTATTTCGCCCAGGATGCAAGAGATCCTCGCGCAGGTGCGCGAGTTCGTTGAGAAGGAGCTCTATCCGCTCGAGCCTGAGGCTCGCGAGCGCGGATTCAAAGCGATGGTGCCGCAATTGCGCGAGAAACGCGCCAAGGTGCGCAAGCTCGGCCTGTGGTGTCCGCAAATCCCCAAAGAGCATGGCGGCATGGGACTGTCGCTTCTCGAACACGGCATGGTCAGCGAAGCTCTCGGCGGCAGCACGATGGGGCATTATTCGTTCAACTGCCAGGCCCCCGATGCCGGCAACATGGAAATCCTGTTGCAGTTCGGCACCGACGAGCAGAAAAAGACCTGGCTGAAGCCACTCTTGGAAGGCGAGATTCGCAGTTGCTTTTCGATGACCGAGCCGGAGCGCCCCGGTTCGAACCCCGTGTGGATGGATACCCTGGCCGTGAAACAGGGAAGCGATTACGTCATCAACGGCCGCAAGTGGTTCACGTCATCGTATGACGGGTCGGCCTTTGCCATCGTAATGGCCGTTACAAATCCCGAGGCGCCGCCGCACAAGCGGGCCAGCCAGATCATCGTGCCGGTCAACACGCCCGGTTTCAAGTTCATTCGCAATATCGAGCTGATGGGGCACGCCGGCGACGACTATGACAGCCACGCCGAGGTCGTTTACGAAAACTGTCGCGTCCCGCAGACGAACGTGCTCGGCAAAGAGGGGGAAGGCTTCGCCATCGCACAAGAGCGTCTTGGCCCGGGCCGTATCCACCACTGCATGCGCTGGATCGGCATCTGCGAGCGCTCGTTCGATTTGATGTGCAAGCGCGCCGCCAGCCGTGAACTTGCCCCCGGCAAGCCGCTCGGCACGCAGCAGATCGTTCAGCAATGGATCGCCGACAGTCGTGCCGAGATTAATGCCGCCCGCCTGATGGTCCTGCAAGCCGCTTGGAAAATCGACAACCAGGGCATAGCCGAGGCGCGCGAAGAGATCTCCTGCATCAAGTTTTTCGCTGCCGACGTGCTGCTGAAGGTGATCGATCGCGCGATCCAGGTGCATGGCGCCCTGGGTATCACCAGCGATACGCCCCTGGCGACGTTCCTGCGCAACGAACGTGGCGCCCGTATCTACGACGGCGCCGACGAAGTACACAAAATGGTCGTCGCCAAACGCGTCCTCAGTCGTTACGGCGTGAAGATCTCGTAGCGCGATTGGCAATTCAAAGTCTGAACCCCTCTCCCTCCGGGAGAGGGCAGGGTGACGGGAACTACTAGTCACCCGTCACTCACTTTCCCACGTGCCCGGAGTCCCCACGTGACTGACATTCTCGATAAAACGCGCACGGTTCGCTCGGGCGAGGAACTCGACCTCGCCAAGCTCGATGCTTATTTGCGTGAACAATTGCCGACGGCCCAAGGCGAATTGATCGTCGAGCAATTCCCGGCCGGCCACTCGAACCTTACCTACTCAGTCCGGTTGGGCGATCTGGACATGGTGCTCCGGCGCCCGCCGTTCGGCAGCAAGGTGAAAAGCGCGCACGACATGGGGCGCGAATACCGTGTGCTGTCGAAATTGCACACGGGTTTCCCTCAGGCACCGCAAACGGTGTTGTATTGCGATGATGACACGGTGTTGGGCGCCCCCTTCTACCTGATGAATCGCATCCGCGGCGTGATCATTCGCCGCGAGCCCCCGGCCGGGCTCGATTTCACGCCCGATGTCGCCCGCCGGCTCAGCGAGTCGTTCGTCGATACCCTCGCCACGCTGCATGGTCTGGATTACGAAAAAATCGGCCTGGCCGATCTTGGCAAGCCCACGGGTTACATGCAGCGGCAGGTCGAAGGTTGGGTGAAGCGCTACTATGGCTCGCAGACGCACGATATTCCCGAAGTCGAACCGGTCAGCCGCTGGATGGCCGAGCACATGCCCACGCATTCTGACGCCACGCTGATCCACAACGATTACAAGTACGACAACACGATCGTGGCGGCCGATGACGTCACCAAGATTATCGGCGTGCTCGATTGGGAAATGTGTACGCTCGGCGACCCGCTTTCGGATTTGGGGACAGCGCTGTGCTATTGGATCAACGCCGACGATCCAGGCGAGATGCAGTTGATCCGCTGGGCGCCGACGACTGTACCGGGAAGCATGACCCGGGCCGAGTTGGCCGCGCGATATGCCGAAAAGACGGGTCGTGACATATCGGGCATGGTCTTCTACTACGTCTATGCCATGTTCAAGACGGCCGTAATCGCGCAACAGATTTACTACCGCTACCACCACGGCCTGACGAAGGACGAGCGCTTCGTGGCCTTCCTGGAGGCAACAAAGATCATGATGCGTGCCAGCCTGCGGGCGGCCGAGACCGGGAAGTATTGAAGGCGAGCGAACAATTCAATTCCGCTCCTCGTGTTCAGCTGATGAGCGTTGGTCATTCGTGTCGATCTGCCTCTGCTCTCAAGGGTGACTACCGACGACGAACAAGTCGTCGGGCAGCGTGGGGGCAAAATCAAAGGCATAACGCACCGTCTTCCGATATTCTTGAACCCCTTGCGGCTTCGGAGAGATACTCTCCGTAGATACGACAGTTGGATACCAAAAGCCCTGCGGCGACGACGCGAAGCCTTCGAAGCGGATTGTATTGCGCGTGTCGGCCGCGGTCGGATGCACTGCAGCTCGCGGCGGAAGATTAAACAATTCGATTCGCACCACAGCGCACCCTTTGGCTGGATCGATGTAATACCACTCGTGGCCGACCATCGGTTCAGCCATCGCCAGCCGCGCTGAACGCTTGATGAGCACATAGCCAGGCGCATCAGCCGGCGCGGCGTCGAATGCGAATTGCCAGCCGCGTTTGGGAGTTAGGTCGGGATAAACGAGCGAGGCAATCTTTACGTCCGGCGCCGAGGGAAGATTCCCGAGGCGGTCCTCACCCGATAGCAAGTCCTGTGGCCCGGTGGTACCGCTGCGCTGCCACTGTCCGACATGCCCTGCACGCCGCTCGCTGTTTTCCCAAACCGCTGTACCATCACAGATTATTTGCGGAACGAATGAGTGACGTTGGGCTTCCTCCGACAGCCATTTTGCCCAATCGCCATCTGCGGGGCGCGCAGTGGCTGGCTCAACCTGCGACGTGATCTCTCGCTGCTCGACGCGCCAGCGGCTCCCTTTGCGACTTACGATGGTTGTTGGCAAGCAATCGTCGTTCGCACCTCCGATGACCAGACCTGCCGGTCGTCCGATAATTAAGCGGAAATCACCAATGCGGGACCGCGTGGCAGCCATCCTATCGAGCACCTGCTGCGCATCCGTAGCGGGCATGCAATCGACGACCGGTAGATCGCGTGGCGCGCCCAGAGCGTAAATATCAGTCGGGCCTTCTGTGGGATAACTGAATTCCCATTTATAGGCGTTTTTCGACTCCTCACTCGATGCAGCGGTTAGGTAGACCGGCAGCCGGGTCTGCGGATCGACCCGAAGAACAGCGTGGTTTCGCGCTCCTCGCCACAGGGTGAGCCGAAAGTCGATCCACGTCCGACCAGCGTCGACGACCTCGCGCCGCTCTTGCGCAACGATTTTCTCGGTTCCAAAGAGCCACGGGCCGATCGTAGGCTTATTGTCGGACAACGCGCCGAGTGGAAGAGCTTTTTGAACATCATCGCTTCCCAGCGGCAGCTTCGTGATTTGCCGATCGGAGCGGTGATATTCGTATTTTGTTCGCTGTTCGCCGTCATAGAAGTAGAGGGTGCCGTTCAGGTTGAATGCCCAGATCTGCCGGTGGGGTGAAATCCACATTTCGCCCTCGTTGTCGCCCGGAAAAACGACCTGGCCTCGCACCCACGGCTGCGCCTGCCAGGTAGCAGCGACGTCAGCCCAGCCCACGGCCGACGAAGGTGCCATCAACACCACAATCAGCCCCGCCACACAAAGGCATGCCACGCCTGTCGCGACCGTCATGAATAGCCTCGACGGGCGTCGTGACCGCAGGGGAGTTCTCTCAATCACAGAAATCATGCCCGACGCCCGGATTTCTTCGAGCACGCGTTCCGTCTGACGCGGCCTCGCACGCAATTGGGTGCCTAAAGATTCCAACCGGCTTTCGAGAGAGATTTCCAGATTCATGATAGATCCCCTTTCTCAAACCACTCGCGGAGGCGGGCAACCGCCCGCGAAATCTGCTTAGTAACCGTACCGATGGGCCGACCGCTGGCGGCTGAGATTTCGGCCATGGTGCGCCCATCGAAATAACGCTGCCCCAAGAGCGTGCGTTCGGAATCGGGCAAGCGCGCGACCAAATTCAGCAGGTGCTCGTGTTCGATCCAAAGCCGTAGCTCATCGCCGTCCTCTCCGGCAATCTGGTCACATGCCGGCGACAGACTAACGGGAATACGGCGCGACCTGAGGGCATCGGTTGTCTGTGAATACGCGATCGCGTAGAGCCACGGCCCGAATCGGTCCACGTCGCGCAATCCATGCAACTGCCGAAACGCCCGCAACAATGTCGATTGGACGACGTCTTCGGCGGCGTGAATGTCGTGCAGCTTGGCCAACGCTAGGGCCAGCAGCGTCCGTTCGTAGCGGCCGGCCAATTCGCCGAACGCTGCAACATCTCCGGCGCGCGCCAATGTCGCGAGTTGTGCATCTGATGCCACCGCCGCGTCATCCTATTTTGTGTCGCGTTCGTCCTGGAAGTATAGACGGAACGACCGAGCGTTTTGCGGCAGGAGATCGGCACGCTGCGGGCCGAATATTGGCGAAAAGGCCGGAAATTGGCTCTAGATTTGACGTCTCGATCGTCAATCGAGCAGCGATGACAAGAGAGTTTGGCCCAAGGGGACCGGCACGGCGCAAAAATAGAGCCGCCCGCCTTGTGCAGGCGGGCGGCTCGTCACCGTTGTTGCTTTAAGCTTCACACAATCGGGATCTCAAGGATCTCGATCGCGGACCACCTACTTCTTCTTGGCGGTCTTCTTCTTGGCGGCCTTCTTCTTGGCACCTTTCTTGGCAGCTTTCTTCTTGGCCACTCTTACGTCCTCCTAACTAAGGGTGCTGGTGAGTTCGTTGAAAACCTTCCTAGCGGTTCTCGTGTGGCTGAAGCTCACCTTCGAATCTAAAACTTCTTGTTTCGCAGCACCCAAAACGCAATAGCGTTGCAGGCGCTGCTGCCACATGCATTCATTTGTACGGGGGGCTTGCAAAATGTGCAACCCCAGTTTTGCCAAACTCGCGCGATTCGCTTCATCGCGCGACTTCACCGCGCTGCGCCGAACCGCGCGCCGCGCAATCGTGCGCATCATTTCTTCCTTCGCGCGCGATCATCAACAAGCGCGCGCGATGCGATGGATTGCCGCGCGCTTACAACCGCGATGCGAGTCTCGGCGCACCGTTGATGGCTTCGCGCATGATCGACATTGCCTCGCGCCGCGCGCTTCATCGCGTGTCGATACGCAGCAGGCAGGTCACGCGCAAAACGTGCGTCAAAGCTTCTCCTGCTTCCCCTTCGCGCCCAAAGTTACGCATTTTCGCGCAAGTTGATCCGCGAATGTGCTCATGAGCGGGTGCGAAGTGCGGTGCAGGGCCTAGGCGAGCGAGGCGGAAATCACATCGCCGTCGACTAGCGGCAGGGGGCGCCCCTGCGCGTCATGCACGATCGACCGATGGTCGATCCCGAGCAGATGGTACATCGTGGCCAGCATGTCCTTGGGGCTGATCGGATCGTTGGCGACATCGCCGCCATGCTTGTCCGAAGCCCCCACCACGCGGCCGCGAGCCGTGCCGCCGCCGGCAAACAGCGCCGAATAAACGCGCGACCAATGGTCTCGGCCGCCCCCCTGCACGTTCGCGATATGCGGCGTGCGTCCATGTTCACTGGTGCAGACAACCAGCGTATCGTCCAGCATTCCGCGCCGGTCCAGGTCGGTAATCAGCCCATACCATGCCAGATCCAGCCCCGGACAAAGTTCCTGCCGCATGCGCGGATAATGGTTCCAATGCGTGTCCCAACCGCTGCCGGCCAGACCATATTCATCCCAAAAGACGGTCACCATCCGGCTGCCCGCCTCGACCAGCCGCCGCGCCCCCAGGCACGCCTGCCCGAACAATGTCCGGCCATACATGTCGCGCGTTGCCTCGGGTTCGAGCCGTA
Organism: Pirellulales bacterium; assembly: GCA_036499395.1. Classification (NCBI taxonomy): domain Bacteria; kingdom Pseudomonadati; phylum Planctomycetota; class Planctomycetia; order Pirellulales; species Pirellulales bacterium. The sequence goes on along the minus strand of DASYDW010000077.1, from coordinate 206,267 downwards.
CGTCCAGGGCACTGCGCAAATCATCCGACTCGAGCAGCGTATACGTCATCTGCCGATAACGATCGAACTGACGTCCGCCGGCGCTTGAGTTCAAATCAGCCCTGGCCTGATCCAGTTGTGCGAGCAGCGTCCGTCGTCGGTCGAGCCGGTCGAGTGTCAGCTCCGGCAATAGCGCCGTGGCCGAGGGGACCACGAAGTGGCTATCCGGCGACAGGCCGATGTAGGGATCGTTGTCCTCGAACTTCTGCTGGGCGAGCGTCTTCGTTAGCGCCTTGGTGCCGCTACCGACAAAGTCCGTCCACACGGGATCGTATTCGTTTCCGAGAAACGACGCATAGGGCCCGGCCCTCGGCACTTCGCCCACGCGTCGCGTGCTGAAGCGAAACGGCAGGGCGATATTGTTCGGTACGCGCCGCTTGGTCGCGGGTCCTGTCGCCTGGCGTTCTCGCTGCGTTTCGACGTAATCGACGACCGAGCCGAAAAATGGCCAGTGCCGTGGATCGCGCGGGCTGAGCTCCATTGGCGCATCAATCGCCGGCACTCCGGTCAACGCATACGCGACGCCGTGCAGCGGATAGGGGTGCGTCACCGAGCGTAACACAGTCGTCCGATCCATTACCTTGGCAAAGTTCGGTAACAGTTCGCAGACATCGCAGCCCGCCAAGCTGGACGGAATCGATTTCAGCTCGCCGCGAATCTCGACCGGGGCGTTCGGTTTCGGGTCGACGAACTCGATCTGGCTCGGCGCACCGTACAGATGCAGGAGGATTACCGACTTCGCGCGGCCAAACGAGCGAGGACGCTCGCCAGGCACAGAAGCCGCGGCGTCTTGCAACCGCAGCAGATCGGCCAGCCCCAACCCAGCGAGCCCCAGTCCGCCGACGCGCAATAACTCGCGGCGAGTCAGGCCGTCGCAGAGGGCACGCGATGAACCGAGGACGCGAAACATGGCGGGTCCTGGCGGGGGTAGGTTGGCACTTCAGGCGAGCATCAGTGCCGGCCGCCTCAAGGTTGTATAAGGGCCGGCGCTGATGACGCTCATCGTACCAGACGAGCCGGGGCAAGGCGAACAGCGACCAGGCACTTTTTGCTCGCACGGTCACTATTTTGGCCGTTAACCAGGCCATGCACGCACATCGACTCTCTCGATCCCACCGTCACAGACCGCCGTAAAAACGCCCAAACGTCCGCGCGAGTTGCAACGCGATCGCCAGTCCGCCGGCTCCGGCGACCAAAACGTGCCGCCATCGGCGAAATTCGAAACCGCCCACGCGTGCCAAGAGCAGGTACGCAACAATAAGATTTGCCGCACCCCACAAGACGTTGACCCAGGCAGGCGACAACCCTTCGCCCATCGGCGTGGCAAACGGGCTTTGAAAGGGGTGCCCCATGACACCGGCCACGAAGTGTGGGATCGCGTTGACAAGAAATGCGCCGCCGAAAAAGTAGCTGACATCGTGATACCAGCGCATCATTAGTTCCCAAGGCTAAAGGCTGAACCACAAAAGCAGGATGAACAGGTTTTCGTATGGATTGGATGACCTGGTACAACGAGCTGCATAAGCCGAGCTGGACGCCTGCGCCTGCGACGATCGGGCTGATCTGGCAGATTATCTACCCGATCATCCTCGTCACGTTCGGTTTCGTTTTTGTGCAGGCGCTTCGGGGAAGGATCGGCTGGTTCGTTGCATTGCCCTTCGCCATCAACCTCGTGGCTAACCTGCTGTTCACGCCGATTCAGTTCGGCACGCGTAGTCTCCCGCTGGCGACGGTGGATATTCTGATTGTGTGGACCACCATCATCTGGATGGCGGCGGCGATCTGGACACATTATCGGTGGGTGGCCGTGGCTCAGGTACCTTATTTCGTCTGGGTCTCTTTGGCCACGACACTGCAGTTATCGATCACAGCGATGAATTGGGGAAGGTGACCGTCGCGTCATCTGCAGCTAACCAAGAATATTTCCGCAGGTAGAAGCATGGATCACAACGAAGTTCAGGAACTGGAAGAAGCCTTGGAGCGAGCGATCGTGGACGTGCTTCGTAAGCACCATCGGCATGACGTTCGGCAACGCGTACGTCACCTGATGGCGAAGGCGGCGGTGGCTGTCTTGGAGGCAGTCGAAGAAGCGAAGGCTGAAGAGTAGGCCACCACCTAACTACACTTTAAGAGGAAGCACTGGTGATCCTAGATTTAGATCAAAAGAAAAGCGAGGCGTGCATGCCATGCACACGCCTCGCTTTGATGATTCGTTCAACTTTTGCGCCAACGATCGCTTAGTTACGATCGCGCAACAGGGCCACGAACATCCGCAGCTCGGCGACCTCTTCACGCAACTGCTCGAGTTCATACCGCACGTTCGCCAACGGCGATTCGGAGCCGAGGTGCTTGGCCTTCTCGACGTTGATCATGGCCACCTCTAGTTCGGCCTTCAACCGTTCAATTTCTTCGGCGCTGATCGTGCCCGAGAATTGCACGTTCGCGGCTTCGGCTTTGCGCAGCGACTCCGTGGCATCTCGCAGCTCGGCGTTAGCTCCCGAAAGATAGATGTCGCCTTCCTTCGTATCATCCTTGTCGATCAGTGTGACCCGCTCGCGAGCTTCGCGGACGCTCTCTTCGATCGCCTGCATTACGCTCGGCCGAATGGTGTTGGGCAACTTGCGATTCGTTTCGCGATACTTATTCAGTGTCACTTCCATCAGCTTCAGGTAGGCCTTGGCATAGCGCAGGTCGAGGTCCTTCTCTTTTTCTTTTTCCTTCTTGTCGTCCTGCTGAGCGTCCGCCGCGGGTGCGTCCTTCTGCTGGGCCGACAGCGGCGTCACGAATTGCAACATCAAGCCGCCGCAAATCGCCAGGCCGGCTGCGAAAATCCATCGTCGATTCAACATCGTCTTATACCTCGTCCATTAATTGGGATGCATGCTGAAGGGAAAACACGCCGGTCCGGGCCTGGACCTCGCGGAAATATAGCTTCGAGTTCGCGGCGCGGCGTTGCAACGATTTTGACGCCTGCACGGTCCGCGCCGCAGCAGTTCCGCTAGCTCGTGACGAGCCCGCACCCGATCCGCGTCCGCACAGCCCTGGTGGCAGATTGGCCCGTAAACCGATAAAATTTCCTGGTCGACCTCATTTACCATATCGACTGCCTTCGTTTGTCCTGTCCCCAGCCAAAGGATTACGTCCGTGAATAAGGAGCTTTCCGATCGCGCCAAGGGCATCCGCCAAAGGGTTACTCAACTACGAGACTCTCTTTGACTTTGACACCCGCCAAAAGCGCGCCACCGCCATCGAAGCGCAAATGAGCGAGGCCGGCTTCTGGGACAAACCAGAATCCGCGCAAGCAACCGTCGCCGAGCTCAAGGCCGTATCGACGATCGTCAAGCCGCTCAAGGAGCTGATCAAGTCGGTCGCCGACCTGGACGTCATGCTCGAGCTTGCTGATGAGGATGACGGTCTCGCGGCCGAGATCGCGCCGCAATTGGATAGGCTGGAAGGAGTGCTTGAGGATCTCGAGCTCAAAGCCCTGCTCAACGGTCCGCACGATCCGAACAACGCCATCCTTTCGATCAACGCCCGCGACGGCGGCACCGATGCCAACGACTGGGCCGAGATGCTGCTGCGCATGTATCTGCACTGGGCCGAAGACAATGGTTACGAGGTCGAGCTATTGGATCGGCAGGACAATGAGCAGGCCGGCATTAACAACGCGTCGGTCATGGTCCGTGGTCCGATGGCCTACGGCTACCTAAAGGGCGAAACTGGCATGCACCGGCTGGTGCGCATCAGCCCGTTTAATGCTGAAGGAAAGCGGCAGACCAGTTTCGCCGCCGTGGACGTCTCGCCCGAGGTGCCCGAGTCGGCCGAGATCGAAATTAACGACGAGGACGTGCGCGAAGACGTTTTCCGCGCCAGTGGCGCTGGCGGGCAGCACGTCAATAAAACGTCGAGTGCCATCCGCCTGACCCACATGCCGAGCGGTGTGGTCGTCCAGTGTCAGCAGGAACGCAGTCAACATAAGAACCGCGCTCTCGCGCAGAAGATGTTGCGAGCCAGGCTGGCACGCCTCGAAGAAGAGAAACGCGAGGCCGAGCAAGCCGCTAAGTACCAAAATCAGGCCAAGACCGGTTTCGGTTCCCAGATCCGCAACTACTTCCTGCACCCGGATCAACGTGTCAAGGATTCTCGCACTGGCTACGCAATCGGCAACTTCCAGAGCGTGATGGATGGCAAGATCCAGCCCTTCCTCGACGCGTTTCTTCGCTGGCGCGCCGGCCAACCGATCGAGGAAGCCGGTGAAGATTCCTGATCCGCTCGTGGCGGGCACATTGCGTATCGTCTGGCTGCCGCGCGGCGATCGGCTCGGGCAGCGCCTGGAATGGGTTTCTCACGATGAGAACGGCGAGCACGCGATGCCGCTGTGGGAATCGATCGACCAGGTTCCTGATGCAAACGCTGGCGAAGACTGGCCCGCCAGTCCTCCGCTTACCGATTGGCACCTCGAAGAGCGCGGCAGCGAGCGCGTGATAATGGCCGTGGGTCGTGCCGGCCGTAGCCACTGGTCGGTTGCGATCACGGCCACAGCCGCACTGTCGCAGCATCATGAGGCCGTGTCGGGCCTGCCAGCGGCGACCGACGCTCCTCGCACGTTCACACCAGGCGGTGGTCCGCCTCATTCGCTTCGTATGCCAGGGCCAGGGGAAACACCGGCGCCGACGCCCCAACCACCGCGACTGCAATTCGACATCGCCTGCCGAGCCGCCGAGGCGCCAACGCGAATCGGCAGCCGTTACCGAATCCTGGCACCGTGCCACGTGATTGATGACGCACACATCGAACTCGCTCCGGGCGTTATCTTAAGTGTCGACCGCGAGACAAGCCGACTCGAGCTGGATGAATCGTCGGCCACTGTTCTCATTGAACCGGCCTCGCCGCAATTGAGAGCCTGGCCACAAACGGTTCGCTGGCGATATGAGTTTTCGGGAGGCTAGAATCGACGTAGTAGCCTCGACGCACCATTTGGCTGTCTAATTCTTAGGCGACGCGCTGTGCCATGACATGAAAAGCGAAGGCCCGACAGCAACTTCACGATTTCAATTGCGTTTCTCGATGGTCGCCCTATTTAGCGTTATCGTCATCGTCGCGATTCCCTTGGCAATCTGGCGAGCTGAGGTTGCAATGATGCTCCGCCATCGAATTGCTGGTGCGCGCGTTGCTGCGTTAGGCGGAACGGTGTCACATTTCAACGACTACGTTGATGGATTTAATACGCGTCGCGTGGCAGTTTTACAGAATCACCCCGAAGTTGACCTTTCGAATACCGTAGTAGGCGACGACGACTTGTCGTTCTTGGATCAAATTCCTGATGTCGACACGCTTATTCTTGTAAACACTAGAGTCACCGATAACGCGCTTGAAAGGCTCGCCGGCTTGAAGTATCTCACCGTGCTGCGGTTAGATGGCACAAGGATTACCGACAAGGGGCTGGCGGCGATCGGTCGCATGGAACACCTTGAGCAACTCGGCCTTCGTAACACTCAGATTACGGACGATGGCCTACACAACCTGACTGCGCTTACCAACCTATTCCATCTGAATCTGTGTGACACGGCAGTTTCTGACGCCGGACTGAAGATCTTGGTCGGTCTTCCAGACCAAAAGCCGGTTGACCACCACTCGCTTTGGCTTGCGGGCTCGAAGGTTACCGCCAGTGGCGTGGCCGAGCTTAAGAAAGCACGACCTCGTTTCGTTATTATGTGGCCGTAAGGCTCGATTCGTCACATCATGCCAGGAGCCAGTCGCGTCAAATCGGTGGGTGGCACAGAACGACCAACAATAACAGTGACGCTGTTGCCACGATGACAAGCGTGCCAAGGCCGATTGCCACGGCGAACAGCGCAAAGCGCCAACCTCCGAAGAGCAGACACACGCTTCCAACGATCAAAGTCGGGCCTAGAGCCAGACGCACCACGTCGAAGTCCTGCAATTCGGATCGCGGAGCCCAACTTGCCAAAATGCAAGCTAAACAGGCTACTCCCCATAGCATTTGACCGAGGCCGATCTGCGGCTGTCCCATAGTGCCGGACTAACCGCACGTGCCAGGCCCAGTTAACGCTGCCCTGCTACCCCCACCTTGATTTCAGGCCCCTGTTTGGCCAGAATGCTGGCTTTCCCGGGTTTTCCCTGGCCCAACCCTGCGAAAGCCCGCCCGAGCCTCGTTACCCCTTTGCCGCGGCGAGATTCTCCATGCCTGCGTTCGACTTTGACGCGATCGATAAGCTGAAGAACGACTACACCGATAAATATGTCGTGGCCGACGTAGGTCGTCCCGAGCTGAGTCGTTTTCACGGCCAGACAGGCCAGATCAAGACCGTGAATATGAGCGGTCGGGCGCTGGTCGAGTTCGACGGCAACAACAATATCGGCTGGTACGATATCGCGCTCGACTTCTTGAAGATCGTCGACAAGCCGGCCGCCAAGCCCGCCGAGGCAAAGGAAGCCACGCCCGCCGCCGCACCAAAGCCGGCCGCTGCGAAGCCCGCAGCCGCAGTGGCGAAGCCTGCCGCACCGGCGGCCGGTGGAGCGAAGAAATCCACGTCGGACATATTGGCCGCCGCTCGCGCGAAGGCCGGCGGCGCGGCGCCCGCCGCTCCCGCTAAAGGCGAAGCAGCAGCCCCGGCCAAGCCAGCCGGTGCAAAGTTGAGCACGGCGGACATCCTGGCTGCGGCTCGCGCGAAACAAGCCGGGGGCGCCTCGCCCCCTGCGGTTGCCGCACCGAAGGCCGCGGCCCCCGCCGCCAAGCCAGCCGCACCAGCGGCGAAGCCTGCTGGTGGCAAAATGTCGACCGCCGATATTCTGGCCGCAGCCCGTGCCAAGGCGGCATCGGCCGCGCCGGCCGAAGAGGTCGCGGAGCCAGTTGCCGAGGCGCCAGCAGCGCCGGTAGCTCAAGCGGCTTCGGTCGCAGAGAAGGCCGCGGTCAAAGCGCCGGCCGGAAAACTGCCCACGACGACGGCCGACAAGATCGCTTACTGCCAGAAAGTCGACGCGAAATAAATCGCGCAACGCGAGGCGTCAACTTCTTGGGGGGCGGACGTCTCGTCCACCTCAATCCAACGCGCTTCCGACAGAAGGCGGGCGAGCCGCCCGCCCCCGGCGAAAGAAGGCGGACGGGACGTCCGACCCCGTCGCCCGCTCCGCTGTCGACTAACGTGGACGATGCTTCATTTCACTTCGAGCATTCGCTCAAGCGCCACCAGCGCCCATCGCGATGTCTCCGCGTCGACTTCCACGATGTTGACCGGCGTGCCCGCGGCCAAATTCTCCAGGCTCCAGCACAAATGCGCCAGGTCGATGCGATACATCGTGGCGCACATGCAAACCACCGGCGAGAGAAAGTGAATCTCTTGCTCGGGATGCTCTTGTTTCAAGCGGTTGACCAGGTGCAATTCGGTGCCAATCGCCCAGCAGGTACCGGGCGAGGCCGTTTCTACTTCGCGAATGATCTTGCCCGTCGATCCGCTAATGTCGGCGTTGTCGACCACCTCGCGCGTACATTCGGGGTGGACCAGGATTTTTATGCCGGGGTGCCGGGCGCGAAATTGATCGATGTGCTCGGCTCGAAACATCTGATGGACGCTGCAATGTCCTTGCCACAGCACGACGCGCGAATTCCGCAACGTCTCTTCTGTGTTGCCGCCGAATGACTCGGCGTGAGGATTCCAAACCGGCATCTCTTCGATACCAATTCCCATGCGTAACGCCGTGTTGCGCCCCAGATGCTGGTCCGGAAAGAACAATACGCGGCGCGTGCGTTCGAAAGCCCACTCGAGCACGGCGGCCGCGTTGCTGGATGTGCAGACGATACCACCGTGACGACCACAAAATGCTTTCAGGCTGGCCGCGGAATTCACATACGTCACCGGCGTGATGTCCTTGGTGTCGAGCACCTCGCCAAGATCGCTCCAGCAATTCTCGACCTGGTCGATCATCGCCATGTCCGCCATCGAGCAGCCGGCGGCCATGTCGGGCAGAATGACCGTCACACGTTCGCCGTGACGTTCCGCGAGCCGCTCAGGGCGATTTGCCAGAACGTCGGCCGTCTCGGCCATGAAATGCACGCCGCAAAAAGCGATCGCCCGACAATCGCGGCTGTCGGCCGCCATGCGGCTCAGTTGGTAGCTGTCCCCGCGCAAGTCCGAGAGCGCGATGACTTCGTCTTGCTGATAATGATGACCGAGAATCAGCAGTCGCTTGCCGAGCGCGTCGCGCACGGACTGAATACGTTTGTGCAGCGCGTCATTTTCGAGCGACTTGTACGGCTGCAGCTCAAACTGCGGTTGCGTCCGCGAATCGGTCAAAACGCTCATGGTCTCGAAACTCTTTTCATGCTTTTGCTATTCGACGCCGCGTCGTCTCGACCCGAGAAACCACGGATCGAATGGCGTAACTTAATCAGGCGAGGCAAACTCGGCACCAGCCCGCCTGCGGTCGGAAATCGCAAATGCGGGGGGATACGGAAGTATATCCCCCGTTCAGGAGCGGAGACAGCCAGCGCCCACCGAGCGTTACGCAACAGCGGCCACACCTTGGCGCGGCACGATAGCCTCAGGGAACGCAAAATAGAAGTCGACAAGCCAAGGCTGCCCCGACTCGGATTGCCGGTGCGAGGCAGGCTCTCAAGCACTGCTAATCGTCCGAGACGAGCCCATGCCGGATGGCGAACCGCGCCAGTTCGACATTTTTGTGCAGGCCGAGTTTTCGCATCACGTGGGCTTTGTGGTTTTCAACCGTGTTGGCGCTGATTCCCAAGGAGCGAGCTACGTCGCGAACTTTCAGTCCTTCGGCCAGGCGTGTCAGTACTTCCAATTCGCGCCGTGTCAGCAGCGAAAGTCCGTGCGGGCCATTTCCCTTCATGGTCTCTGTGTTAGGGGCGCCCGGGGGCAGTGGCGGCGGTATAGGAAGGGGCCCAGGAAACGCTAGAGCGCCAGTCAGCACTTTGCGAACTGCCGCCGTCAGGTCAGCCGGCGCATCGCACTTCGTCAAGTAGCCCGCTGCGCCGCAGTCGATGGCCCGTTGCAGATGCGCTTCGAGACGAAATTCATCAAGCAGAATGACCTTGGTTCTGGGGCACCGCGTCGCGAGCGCCCGTGCAACGCGAAGCGACTGTGCCATCGCCGTATCAATGACAACGAGCCCCGGTGGTTCATCCTCAGCCGCGGACATTAGCCGCAGCACGTCGCTGGTCACCAGTTTGATCTGGCAACCTTCGACCGCTGCGAGCAATCGAGCCAGTCCCTCAGCCACCATCAACTGGTCATCCGCCACCATTACGGTGCAGAGGGCTGGCTGCTCGCCACCTGAATGTTTCATGCTGTCGTGTCGCGGTTGCCGCTTTGCCATGGTTCTTGCTTGGTGATCGGCAGTAAGGCCGTCGAGTTGCCGTGGTAAGTCTTCAATAAGCTGCATTTCCGACGCCCCCTGACGAAAGCTGATCTCTCCCGAACTGTAGCGAGCCCCGGTGACAACGGGTTGTCACACCGAAACCGCGTCGTAGTAGAAAATTGCTAAATAGTGGTCGAATCCCGCCATTCGCGCGAATGAGGGAGTGAGCGGTCTGAGTTGACGTGATTGGGCGGCGAGGTTGCGTCGCAGGGGCTGGCAAATGCTCTAGGGATGTCGCCCTTCGCGGGCCTATAATTCCGATCCCGATGCTGGCACGAACCCTGGATGACAGCATTGGAGAGTTCGAAGCTTCCCAATCGATCTCGTCGAGGTGAGGACCCATGCAAGCATTTTTTCAAGCGCCGCGCGGCTGGCGAGCCATCCTGCTGCCCATGTTCGTCGTATTGATCACCGAGGTCTCATTGGCCGACGCCGAAGGTGATCAACCGGCTGAACTGATCAATGATTTACAGCTCGACGATCTGCCCCAGGCCTTGGATTGGCGGGCAGTATTTCTCAGCGAGTTCGTCGACGATAATTTGGCGGAAAACCCACAGGTCGTGCTCGACGACGAAACGCATCGGTCTTGCGCCGGATGCTCCGCGGCGCAAGACAAGATCAATAGGCGCATTGCCCCCCCCGCGCCTCACGATCAGTCCGCACCCTCGGCTCGGAGTGGCGAGCAATCCGACTCACGCCCCCGAACCAGTCTTGCCGCGCGTGAGATTCTGAAACTGCGGCGTGCGGTCGGCGTGAATCCAATCGCTGGCACGATGTTCGACCAACCATCGCGCGAGACGGACGCTTGGGCGGAAGATCAAAGCAAAGCCGCCGCGTCGGACGAACGAACGATCGCCGAGGCCATTCGCCAGTTCGAGGAAGAGGACGACGCTGTACCGTCGACCTCGGCCGAGTATAAGAACTGGCCCGCCCCCGAAACGCCCAATCCTTGGGCCGCGCATCTGTTGCGCCCCGCCGAGCGCCATCTGGCCGAGGCCGCCGAACTGCTGGAGCAGGCTGGACAATATGACCGAGCGGATGCCGTGCGCGAGCTGGCGACTCAAGTGCGCCAGGACGCCCGCAAAATCGAGACGAAGCAGGCCCGGCCAGTGCCCCTCATGTCGCCCTCGCTGTACGGACCGGGGGCGCGTTAGCAGGGCCCATCGCAGATGCACTTCGTGACGCGTCGGCTGCCCCCTGATCCGGCCCTCGGTTTATTAGGTTCCTAACGATCGTGGCGGCCCACATCGCCCTGTCGGCGCGCTGGACTGCGCAACGGCCGAGGTTTGATTGACACCTCCGAATCACGCCATTACTCTGAACCAGATCAGGGCTTAGGTATGATTTCCACGGAGGCGTTCGCCCCCGTCGTCGTTTCGTCGGTGTAGCCACCTCTAACGGCCGCCGAATCGACGCGAACCTTCACGCCCGTCCAGTCGTCAGCAGTCGGCTTTTCGGGGACACTAGGCCGAATCCAATGCGCCGCGCCGGCGTCAAGAATTACTGTTCCTCAACCGCATGTAATCGAGAGAGCGATGGCAACAGGGATGCGCGACTTTACTGAGATCTTGATTCGCCAACGGGTCATCAGCGCCGACCAGTTGGCCGAGGCGAATCAGATGGCTCGGGCCTCGAACGTCAAAGTGGGCGATGCCCTAGTGCGTTTGGGCTATGCCAGCAGCGACGATGTCATGCGGGCCATCGCGCAGGAGCATGGGCTCGATTACGTCAATCTGAGCGAAATCGCGATTCCACCATCGGTCGTGGAGTTGGTCCCGGAGTCCGTGGCCCGCGAAAATGCCATTCTGCCCCTGGCAAAAGAGGACGATTCGCTGAAGGTGGTCGTAAGTGATCCGAACGATCTCGATACGCTCGACAAGCTGCGTTTCATCCTCAATTGCAAGGTCGATATCGCCCTGGCGCCCCGTGAACATATCGTCGATGCCATCAACCGGCATTATGGTCAGACGGAAGGCGAAAGCGCCGACTCGATGTTGCAGGAGTTCACTGACACGGCGATCGACTTCACGGAAACCGTCGAGAGCAGCGACTCCGGCGGTGAGGTGGTCGATGAAACTAGCGCCCCCATCGTGCGACTGGTGCAATTGATCATTGCAGAAGCCGTGCAACTGAGGGCCTCGGATATTCACATCGAACCGTTCGAAGATCGTGTCCGCGTTCGTTACCGAATCGATGGCGTGCTGATCGAACGGGACGCAGCCCCCCGCCGACTATTGGGGGCGATCCTCTCCCGCATCAAGATTTTGGGAAAGATCGACATTGCGGAACGCCGTCGCCCCCAGGACGGGCGGATCAAGGTGACAGTCGGCGAAAAAGAGCTCGATCTCCGCGTCAGCGTGCTTCCCACTAACCACGGCCAATCCGTGGTTATGCGTATTTTGGATAAAGACAGCATTAAGGTCGGGCTACGACAGCTCGGGCTCTCGGAAGAGGACTTCCGCAACTTCAACGGACTCGTACGGCGTCCAAATGGGATCATCCTAGTCACCGGCCCGACTGGTTCGGGAAAGACCACCACCCTATATGCCGCGCTCAACGACCTGAACCGTCCCGACCGCAAGATTATCACGGCCGAAGATCCGGTCGAGTACTACCTCCCTGGCATCAATCAGGTGCAAGTGAGCCATGGAATCGGGCTCGACTTCGCCCGAATCATTCGCTCGATGTTGCGGCAGGCACCAAATGTGATTCTGGTGGGCGAGATGCGTGACTCAGAGACGGCAGAGATGGGAATTCAAGCCTCTCTGACGGGACACTTAGTATTTAGCACGCTTCATACGAATGATGCGCCCGGCGCTGTTACACGTATGGTCGACATGGGAGTACCCTCCTATTTGGTGGCTAGCAGCGTGATCGCGATCCTGGCACAGCGTCTGGTGCGCGTGGTTTGTACTAAATGCAAGCAGCCCTATATGCCTTCGGACGCCGTGCTCGAGTCAGCGGGCATTCGCCGCGAGATCGCCGAGAAGGCGCACTTCATGAAGGGGAAAGGGTGCGGAAACTGCCAGCGCAGCGGCTACCGTGGTCGCATCGGCATTTACGAGTTGCTGCTGATGAAATCCAAGATTCGCGAAATGGCCTTCCAGGGAACCTCGACTCAGGAACTCCGTAAGGTGGCGATGGCAAACGGGATGAAGACGCTTTACCAAGATGGAATGATCAAGGCGATGAAGGGGATCACCTCGATCGAAGAGGTCTTCCGAGTCGCCAAGCGAACGGGCCAAGAATGATCGCCTGGCGACCACTTGAATCGAGAGTGGCGCAGGTTCCGTGGCGTCTACAGAATGGCAGTCGCCGCGTACAGGTATGGCAAGTGCGTGTTAAATATGGCATGCGTGAGTGGCGGGCCGACGACCAGTCGCGCTCGTGATGCGACAAAGCAGGCAGGACGAATCGATCGATCGTGAGTGAACAGGCGAATAGTTAATCGAACAGAGAATTGCGGCATCGAGGTGGCAAAATTTGAGTCGCGGGCGGAGGGGGCGAATAATCCCTAGCCAGGCAACACCAGGAAAAGCGAGGCGAGCCGAGTCTTCCAAAAGCGAACCGTTCTGAGGGGGACGGAAATCGCAGGCTCGGTTATCGCGGCGAGCCCATGGTGTTGGAGGGATTCAGGGGTGCTCCGACCGACGGCGGCTCGCCACCGGCAGACCGCGCGGGAGGCACTTCGTGGGTACGATCTTAATTGACAAGCTGTTGCAGACCGTCGTTACCCAAGGGGCTAGCGATCTGCACATCGCTGTCGGCCAGCCACCGGTTCTTCGGTTGCACGGCCGCATGCGCAAGCTCGAGACCAAGGTGCTGACCGGCGATGATACGGTCAGCCTGATGAAGAGCATCGCGCCCGAACGCTGCCAGCAAGAATTGCAAGAAGTTGGTGGTAGCGACTTCGGCTTCGCCTTCGGTACGGCCGCCCGATTCCGTGTTTCCATCTTCAAGCAGAAGGGAAACATCGGGATGGTGCTGCGGCAAATCCCGACGTCCATGCTCACCATGGAGCAGCTACGACTGCCCGAGGTGTGCAAGGAAATGATCATGCGTCCGCGCGGCCTGTTTCTGGTGACCGGTCCCACCGGATCGGGCAAGTCGACCAGCCTGGCCAGTATGATCAATTACCTCAACGAAACCGTCGACCATCACATCATCACGATCGAAGATCCGATCGAGTTCTATCACGAGCACAAGAAGTCGACCGTCAATCAGCGCGAGGTCGGCGTCGACGTGCCGAGCTTCGCCGAAGCTATTCGCCGTGCATTACGACAAGATCCTGACGTGATCCTGGTCGGCGAAATGCGCGACTTGGAAACGATCGAAGCCGCGATCACGGCCGCCGAAACCGGCCACGTTGTGTTCGGAACGTTGCACACGACTGGCGCGCAGGGCACGGTGAACCGCATCATCGACGTGTTCCCCACCAGTCAGCAGGATCAGATCCGCACGCAGCTTTCGACGTCGATCATCGGCATCTTGTCGCAGGCGCTGTTGCCGAAGATCGGGGGGGGCCGCGTCGCGGCGCATGAACTCTTGGTCGTTACCCCGGCCATTGCCAACCTGATCCGTGAGAACAAGACGTTCCGCATCAATTCGGCGATTCAGACCGGCATGAAGTTCGGAATGCAGTTGTTGGACGATCACATGTTCCGCCTGTGGAAGGAGGGGATCGTCAGCAAGGAAGAGGTCCTGTTCAAGGCCAATTCGCCGGACGACTTGAAACGGCGACTACAGCGTGCCGACGAGGGCCTGGATGACGAAGTCGAAGAGAAAGGCGAAAAGGAAAAGAAAGAGGGGCACGGGCACTAAGCGAAGGTACACGACTAACGCCCAGCTAGCCTCGCGCGAAACGGCCTAGAAGCACAAACGCACGATAGACCAATACAATCCGCCGCCGCGGACGGAAGCGAATCGTAAAAGACGGTCCCCTGAAACGGGCCTTATCAGAATAGCCACCACCAGCGCGATCTAAAAAGACGCCGACAGGGCACGACATTTATGGCAATGCGACGTATCGGCCAGATCTTCGTCGATCTGGGGTTCATCACCGACGAGCAACTCGAAATGCTGCTCGAAGAGCAGCAGCAACGTCCTGACGAGTTGCTGGGCCAGGTGGCGGAGCGCATGGGGCTGGTCTCGGACGACCAGTTGGCCCAGGCCCTGGCCGAACAAATGAACATGCAGGTGATCTCCCTCTCGGAGGTCGTTATTCCGCCCGACGTGCTGGCCTACGTTACTGAGCCGATGGCGCAGCTTTACCGCATCATCCCGGTGAGCTTCAAGAACGGCACGCTTGTGATCGCGATGTGCGATCCGCAGAAGCTCTCGATCCTGGACGAGCTGCGCAACTTCCTCGGCTACGACGTCCGCGCGGTCGTCGCCACCGAGCGCGACGTGAAGGGGGCTCTGGAGCGTTACTACGCTACGGCGGAAAGCCTCGAGTCGCTGATCACGGACATGGAGCAGGATAAGGACATCAAGGCCGCGGCGGCCATGATGGGCCGTGAAGGTCCGATCGACCTGACCAGTGTCGAGGCGCTGGCCGACAGCGCGCCGGTCCGCAAGCTATTGAACATGGTGCTGCTGTTGGCCATCAAGGACCATGCCAGCGACTTGCACTTCGAGCCGTTCGAGAACGAGTTCAAGATCCGCATCAAGGCTGACGGCGTCTTGTACGAGATGGTGCCGCCGCCGCGCCACCTGGCTTTCGCCATTACCACCCGTATCAAGGTTATGGCCAATCTCGACATCGCCGAACGACGTTTGCCGCAGGACGGCCGCATCGAGCTATCGGTCGGCGGCCATCCGGTCGACTTGCGCGTCTCGGTGCTGCCGACGATGTTCGGCGAAAGCGTCGTCATGCGGGTCCTCGACCGCTCGGTTGTGAAGCTCGACCTGAATGGCGTCGGCATGAACGCCGACCTGATGCGTCAATTTCGTGTCGTCATCGGCAAGCCCAACGGCATCGTGCTGGTAACCGGCCCCACCGGATCGGGCAAGACGACCACGCTTTATTCGGCGCTGTCAGAATTGAATCATATCCAGGACAAGCTCATCACCACCGAAGACCCGATCGAGTACGACATCGACGGCATCGTGCAGGTGCCGATCGACGCTTCGATCGGCAATACTTTCGCCGCATGCCTGCGGGCCATTCTGCGTCAGGATCCGGATCGCATCCTGGTGGGCGAGATTCGCGACGTGGAAACCGCCGAAATTGCCGTGCAGGCTTCGCTCACAGGCCACATGGTGTTTAGCACCCTGCACACGAACGATGCCCCCAGCACCGTGACGCGGTTGCGCGACATGGGCGTGCAGCCGTTTTTGATCACGGCCACGGTCGAAGCCATCTTGGCCCAGCGGCTCGTGCGGCGCATTTGCAGCAATTGCCGCGAGGAAGTCCGCCCCAGCGCCGAGTCGCTCGCCGAGTTGCAACTGACGCAAACCGACGTGGCAGACAAGAAGTTCTACCGCGGCAAGGGATGCGATAACTGCAACAACACCGGCTACAAAGGGCGCGTCGGGCTCTTCGAGCTGATGATTATGAACGACGACCTGCGTGAGATGGTGATACGCAATGCCTCGACCGACGATTTGCGCGATAAGGCCCGCAGTTACGGCATGGTCCCGCTGCGCGACATGGGCATGGCGCAATGCTACGCCGGAACGACCACTGTCGAAGAAGTCGTACGCGAAACGATCGTCGACGGATAAACGATGAACGATGAATACAAAACGATGAATGATGAATAAGCAAAAGTCGCGCTTCCGCGCCGCTTCTTGATTCATCATTTCCTCGGGAGCTTGCTATGCCGACTTTTCAATTCGAAGCGATGGACGCCACGGGTCAGGAGATCAAGGACCTGATCGAGGCGCCGAGCGAAGAAGAAGCGCAAGCTACGATTCGGCAGATGGGATACTTCGTCACGAAGATCTCAGTCAAGAAGGCCCGGAAGGCAGCTGCCGAAAAGAAGAAAAGCGGCAAGAAAAAAAGTTTCGCCATCGGCGGCGTAAAGTCGAAAGTGCTGACCACCTTTACGCGCCAGTTGTCCATCTTGCAGGACGCCGGCCTGCCGATTCTGCGCAGCTTGCGAATCCTCGAAGGACAGCAGAAGGGCGGGCGTCTGAAGAACAGCTTGATCGACGTCTGCGACGACATCGAATCCGGTTCGACCCTGTCCGAGGCAATGTCGAAGCAGCATAAGGCCTTCGACCGGCTGTACGTCAACATGATCAAGGCCGGCGAGGCGGGTGGTGCCCTGGAAATCATTCTCCGCCGCTTGGCCGAGTTCCAGGAAAAGTCCGAGTCCTTGAAGCGCAAGGTGAAAGGCGCCCTTGTCTACCCGGTGGTCGTGATCACCGTCGCCGTGGGCATCTTGGTCTTCATCATGTACAAGATCGTGCCTGAGTTCATCAAGATCTTCGACGGCTTCGGTCTAAAGCTGCCGGCCATGACCGTGCTGTTGGTGAACCTGAGCTACGCCACGGTCCATTACTGGTACCTGATTCCGGTCATACCCATTAGCTTCTGGCTGACGGTCAAATTGATCCGCAAATTCCGGCACGGGCGAGTCGGCTGGGACACGTTTCTGCTGAAAATTCCGGTCTTCGGCCAGATCATCGAGAAGAACATCGTCGCCCGCACCACGCGCACGCTCGGCACGTTGGTGGCCAGCGGCGTGCCAATTCTCGAAGCCCTGAACATCACGCGCGAAACGTCGGGTAACGCCGTGTTCGAGAACATGTACACCAAAATTTACGAGTCGATTCGCGAAGGCGAATCGATCTCGCGGCCGATGAAGGAGTTCTCGCGCCCCAAGTTTCACATCATGGCGGCCTTTTTCTGGTTCGTCTTCATCGTCGGGCCGATCGGCGTCCTGATCTATATCACGCGGATGAACCAGCGCATCGTCGACGACCTGGTCGTCAACATGGTGGACGTCGGCGAGGAGACGGGCGAGCTCGATACGATGCTCTACAAGGTCGCGGATAATTACGACGAGGAAGTGGCCGTACTCACCGAAAGCCTCGTTAGCTTGCTCGAACCGTTGATGATCGTCGTGCTGGGCGTGATGGTCGGTTTTATCGTGATCGCCTTGTTCCTGCCACTGATCGATTTGATCACCAACCTCTCGGGCGGAAAGTAATACGGCGTGCCGCATGCCAAGGAGTGAATTTATGTGCAATACAGGGAACAGGCCATTGACCACCGCAGGCGCGCCGTCGCGACAAGATCACCCCTTGCCCTTCCAGGGAGAGGCGCGGGTGAGGATCCGTGCTTCGCGCATCGCACCGCGAGCCGGCTTTACGCTCGTCGAACTAATGATGTCGCTGATCATCATCGGCATGCTGGCATCGCTCTTGGGCGTGGCAGTCACCTTCGCGATTAACGCCGCCAAGAATGCCGCCACGAAGGTCGACATCGCGAACCTCGACACAGCGCTGCAGTCGTACAAGAACAACTACGGCAGCGAATACCCAGCCTGCATGGCGATACCGGCTGTGCAGAATGCAAATTCGAACAGCGCGCCGAGTCCGTCTCGATACGACTTGTTCAACCGGTCATTGCGAAAGCGCTTTTCTCGGTTGACCAACAACTATCAAGCGCAGTGGCTGAACAACACGAACGATGTCGCTTGGTACTTGGCTAACAATTGGAGTGTCCGCGACCTGTCTAATCCCAGCGGCGCGCCGATCCCCCTGGATCTAGATAACATGGATGCTGCCGAGTCGCTGGTATTTTGGCTTGCTGGTCCGCCTGCCGCATACGACACGACGACGTCGCAGTTTACGACCAACAATGTTCTGTGGGGCTTTAGCGCCAACCCAACGAATCCGTTTGCTGTGAAGGGTTCGCGTCTCCCCTCGCTCTATGAATTCGATGAAACACGTCTTACGGACGTCGATGGCGACGGTTGGCCCGAGTACACTCCCAAGGGAAGCACCAATAAAATCACGGGCGTACCCCCATTCGTCTATTTCGAGCCGAACAGCTACTCGTACAAGTTCCTGAATCAAACGATGGTCGCGACCTACCCCGGTTTCTTTCCTATCGTGCTGGGCTCTCCGTACGGTGCCCCCCAAGGCTCGCTTTCGACACTCGTGACCGGCTCCATGCCGACTAACCCGCATACCGTCTATCAAACACCGGCGAGATCAGGTCATAAAACCACTGACATGGCGGCGGAATGGGGTTTTGCTGTTCCCTACGCGACGACGCAACAGCTCCTGCCCTGGAGCCCCAAGAAGTTTCAGTTGATTGCCGGCGGATTGGACTACGAATACGGCGGCTCGCAGTATGAAATTGCAGGCGCCGGGCGCCAGTACGTACCCGTCGTTCCGCAGACTGCCAATCAGGGGTCGCAGGTGTACGTCACCACAGGGGACAACGACAACCTGACCAACTTCATCGATTCGAAGATCGAGGATAACGTCCCCCAATAGTCATGTGCGGGTATCGATAATGTAGGGTGCACTGCATGCACCAAATCAGAAATGACGACCCGTTTTTGTTGGTGCCCACAGGGCACCCTACGAATGCCGAAAACAAAAAACCCCTCTCCCTCTGGGAGAGGGCAGGGTGAGGGAGACCGAGGGATACGCGACATCCGGCCAACAGGCCGGCGAACGAGGATCCGCGAGAGCGGATCCGAAAAGCGATCGACCGCACGACGCGGTCGCAGAGACACGCGGGCCGGCCAGGGAGCGCGACGTCAGGTGGCAAAACAATCGAAACGCGGTAGGCAATGTACCCGGAACAGAACATTCGCCGACAATCTACAAACGCCATACGGCGCAGTCAGAAGCATTCGCAGTGCGCCACTGCTGCGCCACTAAACAATCGGCGCGGCTTCACGCTTGTCGAACTGCTGGTCACGATCGTAATCATCGCCATCCTGGCAGGCATCGTTTTGGTGGCCGCGCGCGCCGCCCAACAAGCCGCGAACCAGGCTAACACGCAGGCGCTGATCGCCAAGCTGCACGGCCAATTAATGATCCGCTACGAGTCGTACCGGACGCGACGATTGCCCATCAACACGGCCGGCCTCACTGCACAGCAGTCGGCGCTGCACCGCTTGAATGCGATTCGCGAGTTGATGCGGATGGAGTTGCCCGATCGGTACTCGGACGTGATGGCGATTCCGAATCCGAATGCCCTCGGGTTGCCGAATCTTCACGGACTTCCATCATCAACTTCGGCGCCTATCGTTGCCCCGTACTTTACTTATGACAGCGCAAGTACAAATCAATGGTATAAAGGGCCGATTGGCGGCAACCTTACGCTGCAGCCGACGGCGACGAACCTCTCATACCAGCGCAAATGCAATTCCAACGCGCTGACCCCGAGCGCGGAATTCGAGGACGCGGAATGCCTGTACATGATTCTCAACACGGGGCTCAGCGATGACACCGTGGCGGGTGAACTAATCAACCCGGACAGCATCGGTGATGCCGACAACGACGGTATGCCCGAGTTCCAAGATGCTTGGGGGCGGCCCATTCGCTTCATCCGCTGGGCGCCGGGCTTCATTTCTGACTTTCAGCCTTATGACCCGGTGAACAGTCCCTCAGATCCGCACTTCACCGCAAAGAACCACGACCCCTTCGACCCGTTGAAGATGCAGCATCCGTTTAATCCCAGCAATCTTACAAATAACGATCTGCAAGCGTTTCCTTTAGCAACGAACTACGCGGACGGAATGGCATTGGTCCCGTTGGTTTATTCGATGGGCGCTGACGGAATCGATGGGATTCAACACCCGCCAATCGACGGCAACGGTTATGCGCTGGCCTCGCCAAATTGGATATGCAAGTTCTACAACTACCTCGCAGCGCCGACAAATACCGTAATTCCGTTTTCTCCTGTTCCGGCCTGGCCGATCTATAACCCGTTCGCCGTTGCTTCGCCATACACAACGACTTATCCGAACAACTCTACCCTTGTGGGCGCACCCGATCCTACCGACGTCGACGTCGGCTACACCGATAACGTGACCAATCACTTGCTCGGACAACAATAAGCAAAGCATTAAGTCTCGACGCCTAATCATCGCCTGAACAACCGGCAACATTTGTGAACGACCGCAAGAATAAGAATCGATGCCTATCTCTCGGCCACAGCGGCGCGACGCTCGTCGAGCTATTGGTCGTGCTGGTGATCTTCTCGCTTCTGGCGGCGTCTGCCATTCCGATGCTCGCGCCGATCATGTCGAACCGGCAGGTGCGTGAGGGGGCCCGCATCGTCAGTTCCACGCTCACCGGGGCGCGGAATCGTGCCATGCAGTCGGGCCGGCCCTATGCGGTGGTCCTCGATCGGCTCGCCGGCCTGCCCGAGGCGAGCGTTTCACTGAGTTACGCCGAAGTGCCGCTCCCCTACACCGGTGATTCACTTTCGTCGGTCGTGGCTGTGTCGAGCGGATTGATCACTTTCATCGGCGTTCCATCTCCGAGCACCGGGCCGACCGACCCGTCGAACTCCACCAATGTCCCGTCAACGGACGTCGGCTGGATTGGCACGATTCGCGTCGGCGATCTCATCCGCTTCAACAATCAGGGATCGTATTTCCAGCTTTGGCCGAACCCGATAGCCACGGCGAATAGTTCGCCGCAGGCTTTCTACCAACCGCCTCTTTCCACGACATTGAATCCCGCGCCCGCGGTCGGCACGTACACGATCGATCCTGCGACTTCTGTTTCCTATCATTGGCAAATCGTCGCGGTCACGGGCACCGGCGGTTTAAGTGCGCCCGCAGATGGCTTCTATCGATTTCAAATCCTCCGTCAGCCAGTTCGCAGCGCAGCGGCGGGGGTCACGTTGCCGGGCTCGACCGTCATCGACTTGAACTTCTCGGGATTCGATGTGCCGAACCAACAAATCACACAAGCAAGCACGTTGCTGTCGGCCTACGGATACACCTATTCGTTTCAGCCCATTTGGCCGCGTCCCGGAACGAGTGGTGGCTCTGGATCGCCACTGGGGGGCAGTGCGCCTGACACGTCGTCGATCATCATCATGTTCGCCCCGTCAGGCGCGATCGATACCGTCTGGTGCTGGGGCAACGACTCGGCGACCACTCAGGGAATAGCGTCGTCGCTCCCCTGTCCTATTCCGATACCCATCAAGCCGCTGACGCCGATTCATTTGCTGATCGGCCATCGCGAATTCGTGCCGCTGCCGACGTCGCCGCCGCACATCATCTCACCCGCTAACGCCAGCGCGCCGTTCGACCCGGGCGACTCGAATTTCAAGCCCTACCTGAACTGGCAGGACATGACCAGTCTGTGGGTTTCGATCGACAACAAGTCCGGTACGATCAGCACCGCCGAGAACAATGTCTCGGCCACGGCCTTCAATAACGGCGGCTACGGCGTGTACAACGGCACGCCCGGCTACGGGTCGTACGTCGAGATCATGGAATCCCGCCAACTGGCGATCGAAATGCAAAGGCTGGGGGGACGATAGAGATGATTACATCTGCAAACAGCAGGCAGCAGGCAGCAGGCAGTATTGGGATTCGCACCAGGAAATGTGCGATTCCGCGAGTTACTTCGTCACGGCCCTCCGCCCACTGCCCTCTGCCCACTACTCGGAGTGGTATCTCGCTGCTCGAAGTGTTGTTCGCCGTGGGCATATTGTCGGTTGGCATCCTGGGCATGGCGGCGCTCGTTCCCTTAGGAGCGTACGAACTGGTCGAAGCCAACAAGCTCGACCAATCGAGCACCGCCGGCCGCGCCAGCTTCCGCGACATGGAAGTCCGCAGCTATTTGCAGCCTAAGCAGTGGGTCGACACGCAGATGGGGATGTTCATCGACCCCGATCCAACGAATAGTGTCGTTGCAAGCCCCCAGTCATACCAGCAACGGATTATAACGTACCCCTACCTGCCACCATTGGTCTTCAACAACTACATCGGCCCCGGTGGTGCGCAGTTGAAAACGGCTGTCCCGCCGACCGGCTTGAGCACTCCCCCCGCCCCTGATTACTCCACCGCTCCTCAACTCTACCCGGTTTTGTATCCGTACATTTACAATCCGTCGTCACCTGTCGCAGCAACACCGATTGGCGTCAATCTTTTTTGGAATTCGTCTACTACTTACCCACAACTTCCTCCGCCGTATCCTCCTGGCTACTTTGTTACCTCGCCCAATCCCTATCCCCCCTTCGCTGCTACCGCAGGACAGGTGCTGGTATTTGATCCGCTGGGCGTTTCAGAAGCCGCCAATACCTATCTCAAGGGCGGCAACGGTCCAGCTACTGTTCCTCCCTACGGCAGTGCGCCAGCGCAATGGACGTTCATTCAGACGTTCCCCTACCAGCAAACGTATGATCCCGGGGCACCGCTGCTACCGCGCATCACGATGTTGCCCGAATGGCCTCGATATCCAATCAATGGAACGGTGTGGTCGCAGACTCCGCCTCTGAGTCCCCTTCCTACCTGGCCGGTCCCGCCGGTCCAGAACCTCGGCGTTCAGCAGAATTGGAGCGCTTCTACTCCGTATAACTTGCCGCCGGTTCCCGCGCCTGGTTACGGGCCGTGGCCGCAGCCGTGGTTCCAATCCACATCGACTGCGTCAGCAACGATCCAGACGCAGCCCCGCTTCATGCCCCTGACGGTGGCGGATCGCATCTTCCGCTCCAACAGCGATCTAATCTTCAATCCGCTGAATCCGACAAACCCGTCCAGTGATCGTCCAACGCTTGGCTTCACCTACGACACGACGGGCACGAATCGGCAAGAGCCGCTGTACCAGGGCAATTACTCCTGGTTCGCTACGGTATCCCCAGCGTCGGCACAGGTTGACGCGACGGCCGCGAATTTGCAAGACACCGTCATGCACCCGGATTCGTCAGCCCTGATGAACACGCGGCAATACAACGTGTCGGTCGTGATCTGCCAGAATCGTGTGGTTGACATGCCTCCGACGCCACTCACCGATGACATTCTGCCCGGCGAATGGATGGTGCCTGCGAAAATAAACCCAGGCAGTCTCGGCGGTGGAGAGGTCACACTTTATGCAGCGCAAAACCCAACCGATCCTGATCCGCAGCGCGCACAGCATCAGGCCGATTGGCTAGCAACGCTGAAGCCCGGACAGTGGTTGATGCTCTCAGGGATCACGGTGGCCGGCGAAATGCGGCAAGGCAGCGGCGGTCCTATTTATTGGCCCCGCTTCCGCACCATTGCCAATTGGTACCGAATCCTGGCGGTCGATGATGGCACCGCGCTGACGTCGGCTGGTGGTTTCCGCAATGTCACGCTTAACGGCCCAGATTGGCCCCAGGGCGTTCAATGGGACGATCCCGCGTTCAATGGAACAGGAAACACTCCACCGGTGCTTTTTGGCACTAGCCCGCCGCCTATTGGCGTCCAGTTTGCCAATTTGAACATGGTTAATGTCGTGGGGGTCGGTTCTGTGTACATCTACGCCTACGCCACGGTGGTCGAAGGCGTAGTCGGTGTTTATCAGAAGACAATCACGGTCGACGGCGATTCGCCGTTCGGTTCGCAATAGATAGCTATTAGAAATCCCTCTCCCTCGGGGAGTGGGCAGGTGAGGGCGAACTCACTGAATCGCCGGCACACGACATCAAAAAAACCATTCACGACCAACGAATCAAGAGAACTGCAAAGTTGAAAACATGCACTTTGTTTTCTGTAGTCGGCCACTTCGAGGTCCGGGCATCAACGTGCCGCTCCGGGGTCGAAGTCCCCGGCTACAGACTTTGCAGGTCTCTCGAACTAACGAACGCCATCCGTTGAAAACAGGACGCACGCAGGAACTTACGCCGGCCGCCAGTCCGGCAAACGTCAGGGATGCCGTCACCCCAAGTGACGCAAACGATTGACCAGCAACAGAGAACCGCCGAGCGGGCCGGGGCATACGGCCGATTGACCCCACCGTGGGTCCAGCGAAAGAAGCACATCATGTTAGCGAACCAAGAATCTGGCAGCCCATTCCCGAAGCGTAATCAGTCCCAGCCAGTCACGCGCAGGTCGCACGCCTTGCGTCGCCGCGCGGCGCACCGCCGGTCCGCGGGCGTCATCCTGTTGGTGGTGCTGGTCCTGCTCGCGCTGTTCACGATGCTGTTGATCTCGTTCGTCGTGGCCACGGTCAGCCACCGGCAAGGCGTGATGCAGGGTGCCCGCACGGAACAAACGGGCGACTCGCCGCAGGCGCAACTTTATGGCGCCTTGATGCAGGTCGTTCGCGGCTCCCGCGACAGCAACTCGGTCATGAGCGTGCATAGCTTGCTGGAAGATGAGTACGGTCACAATGCGGGACAATCGACGCCTTCGCAGTATGGCGTTCGCGGTACGATTTTGCCGGGCACATCAGGCAATCCGGACAAGATCGGCTATATGGTTGTACAGCTTTCCGGCGGTGGTTCGGCACCGCTTCCTTACCTGCCTGATTCGACTGCAAACTCGCCTGTGAACCTAAGTACGTACGCGCCAACGCCGATTCTGGCGTTCACGGCAAACATCTCCAACGATCCGTTTTTTCCCAAGTCGACCGACCTTGCCCCTTATGGTTACTACAACGGCCGGTTGATAACGATGATCACCGGCCCTGCCGCAGGGCGCACAGGGCAAATCGTCGGCTATTACTACAACTATAACAACTCGACGAACTACTTCCAGGTTTTAGGGTTCGACGGCATTGTCCCGAACCCGGGCGATACGTTTCTCATCAATGGTCGGGCCTTTTCGGGCACGGGCTTCGGCTTCAACCCTTCGTCGTTTGTATCGACGACGACTAACACGCGCCTGCTCGATGCTTGTTTGCCTTCTCCCCCGTATCCCTTGCCGAGTTTCAATCCCGCAAGTCCGGCGACCCAGCCAGGATTTCAATACGCGCTATTGCCGAACCCGCGCCGTGGAGTTTTCGAACCGGTCGATACCGGCACTCCATTTACCAGTTATCTCGATCCCGCGGGACCCGGCGGCGCGAATGAGGACTACGACGCGCCCGATTTCCAGAACATGCTTTTGGCGATGCGCGTCTGGGCTGACCCCACCCTCTCAGCGACCTACGTCACAAGCAATTACCAGTTAATGACGCTACTCCCTTCGCTGCATCGGCCGGACTTGATGATGTACTGGAACACTCGTTGGAAGGCGACTCTGGGCGGTAGCAACAACTACCTGTTCCCCACGTCAGCCGTGTCAAGCGCGAATCCTTACGACGCTTTGACATTCAATGGCAACCAGTATTTCGTGGCAAGGAATTTGCTGCGGAAGATTTCGCTGCGTCCGCTATCGATTCAGGACGACGCAAGCACGGCGACGGTCGATGAAAGCGAAAACCCCAACTTCACCGGCAGCAATCCGAATTACGACCCAATTCAAGGCGGCATGCCCGGTCATCTCTGGGATGTTGATAACGACGGCGACGGTATCCCGGATAGCGTTTGGGTCGATCTCGGCATGCCCGTGCAGCAATCGCCGGATGGACGGCGCTATAAGCCATTGTTCGCGATTCTGTGCGTTGACATGGATGGCAAGCTGAACCTCAACGCCCATTCGAATATTCGGCATTGCCCGCCGTCGGCAAGTGCTGCGCCGTCGCGGTTCAGCCCTGTCAATGCGCCTTTCGCGATGCCGACTCTGGGTGTCCCTGTCCCGATGAACACCGCGAATCAACTCCGAGTCGGTTCGGGCTATGGTCCCCCGGAGATCAGCCTGCACCCGATCTTCGAGCCAGGTTGGAATTCGTCGCCCGCGGCAATGGGGGGCAGTGTGCCGCTGGCAACGCCGACCGGTGAGTTACGCAAGACGCTTAGTGGCGATTCCGTTTACTGGATCGAAGGGCGCAACGGCGAGCTCGAACTCACAGGAACGGCACTGAGCGTGCCGCCGGGGGTGGGTATCACTTGGCTCAATGACCCGATGAATTGGCTGCGCGAGTCCAGTCTCTCGCCGACGTACAACTGGCGAAATTGGTCGCAACATCAATACCCCTATCTGCCGGTTAATTTCTCCCCAACCGCGCCACAGTTTCCGATTCCGTTTTTCGAGAATCCGACCATGTGGTCAGGGGGCAAGTGGGCGCAAGGATACGGCTCGGCCTATGGCTCGCCGCCGGACCTTGATGGCGACGGCATGATCGCCCTCGACTTACGCGGCCAGCCAATGTATCTCGATTATCCTTCGATGACCAATTTAAGCCTGGCGGGTGATGCTGGCTGGGGCGAGCCCGATGAGGCCATCGACGATCCGTACGAGCTGGATCTCTCATTGAATGCCGCGAATGACGGATACTCACAGTCGACATGGGGGCTGAACTGGCCGAACGGTCTGAACGGCGCGTATATCGTCTCGGTCGACGAACCGTTCACGCCCGCCGAGTTGGAGCGCATTCTGCGTTGGCGAGATAGTGACGCGCCGTCACTGCCAAATCGGATCTTGCGCCTTGCGCCGATCGCGATGACCAATCCGGCGCCATCATTGCCGAGCGACGCGGTCGGACGTTTTCCGTATTACCCAGAGCTGGCCCAGATACCAAGCCTGCTAACAACGCACAGCTTCGACCTGCCAGTGCCGAGCATGGTGTTTGCCTCGCCGGACCTGGAATTCACGCTGTACTACAACCGCACGACTGCTAATCGAACGACAACGATTCCTCCGATCCTGAACAGCCACATCACGCAACTGCTGGCCGCGCGCATCCGAGCCGAGACCCTACCCTATAACGCGACGTTCAACGCTGATCTGGCGATCTCGCAACTTCTCGCTCCTGAGCTTATCGCGGGCGAGAAAATGAATATCAATCGAACGCTCGGCAACGGCTACGATGACAACGGTAACGGCATCATTGATGAACCGGGCGAGACGGAAGGTTCCTGGGCGGCATTGAGTGTTGCGGCGCCGACCGCTGGTTGGCAGTCGCCGACCGGGGTCGCCGGAAACCCGGTCGCCAATACGAACCCAGGCACCAATGGCTTTCCGCTGGACCTGAATAACGACGGTCAGGCCAACAATAACACAAGCACGGCTAACACCATCGGCACGATGTCCGGCGGCGTACTGACGGCAGGCGACGACATGAAGGCGAGGCAGCTTTTCGCTCGCCATATATACGTGCTGTTGTCATTGTTGGCGGATCACGTTCCAACGCCGACGGTGCAAGCCCTGCAGGCTACCGGGGACTACGATGGGGATGGCCTAGCCGGTCAGCCGGCCGACACGCCGTACTATCTAGCGCAGTGGGCGGTGAACATCGTCGACTTCATGGACGGCGATTCGATCATGACGCCGTTCGAGTTCGACATTAACCCGTTCAAAAACGACGACGCCACCCCCAACACTACTTGGGATGTCGACGGTATTATCAATCCGGTCGGGGGAGCTGCGAGCCCCGACGACGCGAGCACTTGGCGCGGCCTCGTCTGGGGTTGCGAACGACCGGAACTGCTGATCACCGAGACGCTTGCCACGCATGACCGCGGCACGGCCGACTCGAAGCAAGGGACAGGTGGGGCGGGCAAGGGGCAATTTGTCACGACCATCAATGGCGGCACCAACCCGAATGTCGACGCCGACTTCGACCAGGTGCGCCGCCCCCGCGGCACGCTGATGGTCGAATTATTCAATCCCAATCCCCCCTTCACGATCGGAAACAGAATCGGCGGGATGAAACCCAGCGAGCTCTACAATCAAACCGCGACGACGGACAACGTGACCGGTGCAGCGCGATTCGGTGTCGACCTCGCGAAACTCGATACTTTTAGCAGCCAATCGCCCGTCTGGCGGCTGGCAACGTTTCGCAACAATCCGGCGGTAAATCCGACGCTGCCACCGGATCGAATGCCCACCCTTTTGCCGAAGCAGATCGATCGCATCGTGTATTTCACCTCCGGCTCGCCGGCGATCACCACGACCGAGTTTTCTTCGATCACGACCTACCAACCGCCACAGTTCTATCTCAATATGACGTCGACGGCTGGAACGCCGAACACGATCATTCCCCCCAATACATATGCGATGATCGGCCCCGCAGCCGCCGATCCCTACGGCACCACGGCGAATCTTGTGACCGGATTCGGTATACGCGACCGATCGACCGACGTGCTAGCCGGCGGCTCGACCATTCCGCAAGGAGCTACCGTTACTTCGATTAAGAACAATTATCTCTATCGGATAACGCTGGGCCCCAATATTTTGATGGATGGCGCAACGGGGGGTATTTACAACACGTTCAATCCAGCGGTTAGTGGTTCGACAACGCCCTATCTGAATCCATATCACGTGTCGAATCCAACACAAACCGATATGAAACAGACGCTGTGGTTGCCGATCTCAACCCTCTATTTCAGTCCGCCCAGCATTGCTCCCATTGCTCCGACTAACCTCGCCCGCTCAATCCGCATGAGCGTTTCCGAGCCTGATAGGGGCTATCCAATGGCCACTTCGGCAATTACGTCTACGAATATCGCGAACGTTCCGAATGCGAATTACAACGATAACGCTTATTACACGGGCGGCATACCAGACACGCCGTATGATTTTGATTCAACGTTGTTCACTTCGGATCCCTTCCGCCAAACCAACATAAAGTACGACGGAACGAATGGCCCAAACCCCACGACGCCGACGACTTATGTCTATCTCCAGCGGCTGGCGAATCCAGACCAACCGTGGGAAGCCAATACGAATCCGTACATTATCGTCGATAAGATGCCTGTCGATTTGACGGCTTTCAATGGAGAGAAGTCGGCGGCGGCGACCCCGGGTCCGGCAAGCGAGCCTGGCCTGCTGGCCGCCGGGACGCTTACGTTTGACAGCCGTCGCCGCGGCGACATTCCGCACAATTACAACCTGTATTCGCAAGCGACAACAGCGCCGACCGGCGCCGGCACCTTGCTGCAGCCCTGTCCTCTTGCCTCACCTGGATTTCTGAATCGCGAGCTCGTGAATCTTACCGCGACCGGCGCTTTTGATCCGACGACAGGCAAATGGTGGTGGACCAGCAGCGACACGAACATCATTGGCTCGTCGATCATTCCCACGGCCGAATACCGTGGCGATCCTCGGATTCCGTTTCCTTGGTTGACTTGGAACGACCGTCCTTACGTCAGTTCCAAGGAATTGATGCTCGTGCCGTTCGGCAGCCCGTCGAGCATGTTTAGCGTCAACGAAATGTCGCTCGGGCTCCCCTTTCTGGGCACGGGCTGGCCTGGCCAAACGTCGGTTAACAACCATCCCTACGAGCACGCGGGGCAACCCAATCCTCCCTCGCCCATGGGTGAGTACGGACACCTGGCCAATGTGTTCGACTCTCCGCAATACGTGACGACTATGGCGACCAGCGCGATTCCACGGCAAGAATTTTCGCCGAACTTCTATCGGTTGTTGGAATACGTACATGTCCCTTCGCGCTTTACGGGGACGGATACCTGGCTCCCCCCTCAGAAGATGATGGGCTATTTCCAAGATCCGAACGCCGGCACTGACAACCCGAACAATTTGCCGGTGCATTCCCTGCATCCGCCGTTCAATCGAGTCTCGCGACTTCGGGATCCAGGGAAGGTAAATATCAACACGATACTCGATCCGTTCGTCTGGCAGGGGGTTATCGACGATAGCCATACGTCCGCGCAAGTATCGTCTGGCCCTTCGTGGGTCAATCTGTGGAACGCGGTTTGCCTAAGCCGCTTGGGAACTGTTCTCCCGGCGGGGGTTACCCCCACCGAGTCGTCGTCGAAGGGAGCGCATTTGCGAGCGGATTTGGTGACGCAAATGGTTAGTGCGACGCCCAATCTTCCCTCCATTTTTAGCAACCCGTTCCGTTCGTATGGGAGTCATACGCTGGTGCCGCTGGATGCCATGCGGCGCGATCCCACGTCGACGGCAAGTCCGCAGCCGGAACGCGAGATCGACGCGACGCTATTGCGGACGATGCCGAATACGAGCACGCCCGCGAACTATCCGCTATTTGAATACCCTGGCACGGGATCGTATAGCTGGTATGAGACGACTGCACCAATCGATGACCAGTACCGCAACCCGTACTTCGCGTATAAGGCGTTTCGTCGGCTCGATAATTTGCTGACCACGCGGTCGAATGTTTATTCCGTATGGATTACGGTTGGGTATTTCGAGGTGACGCCCGCGCCCAGTAATGATCCGCAGCGCAGTGTGAAGTATCCGGATGGCTGGGTGCTCGGGCAGGAGGTCGGCGCCGATACGGGAGATATCCAGCGGCATCGCGCGTTTTACATGTACGACCGCAGCATACCTGTCGGCTTCGAACGGGGTGAGAACCACAACGTGAACAAAGGCATTCTGCTCGAGCGGTTTATCGAGTAGCGGTGGCCGCGGGGCGGGAGCGTCGAAGAATCGCTGTTTGACAGCGCGTGAACGACGTGGCTGGTGCGGGTATCGTATCCGTTTGCCGATGCCCGGAGCGATCTTCGCGAGGTGCGCTTGCGGTATCTCGGCGAGATTGCGCGTCGCGTTCGCGCCTGCGGTTGGCATTGGCCTCGGTTGGCAACGCCCCTCACCCTGCCCTCTCCCAGAGGGAGAGGGGTTTGATCGTCGGCCGACCATCTGAGTGAGAACGCGATTCGCGAGAGCGCACTTCGATAATCGCGCGCTGCGTTATTTCTTCAAGAAGCCGGCGCTCGATTGGAAGTATTTGCGGCGGCGGCTGGCTTGGGCGTCGGCCGCTTCGGCCTGTTGATTGGCCAGGTCGTTCCAGTTTGCCTGGCAATAGCGGCAGCCGATGACCGTCAAATGAAACTGGATGTAGTCGTTCTCTGCCGGCGAAAGCACGCCGAGCAGGCTGCTGCCGAGTTCAGCCCGACTGGGGCAACTCAGGCGGTGCAAGCGCCAGATCTCGCCCAGCGTGTGGTTGCCACCGTCGCGGCGCGCGTTGATGCCGGCCAACCGGCGCAATAACGCCGCGTCCGCGCGGGCCGCGGTTTCGATCTGCGCCATCGCGGCCGGCGGCAGTCCTTCGTCCAGATACGCTTCCAGGTCGGCGTCTGAGAATTCGTCAGCCATTTGATTAATGGGCAGTCGGCAGAGGGCAGTTGGTAATATTCGGTGGCTAGCAGGCGGTAGTCGGTTGCTGGTAGTTGGTGAGACTCAGCATGTGCGGGTTTTATTTATCGTGGAGTTCGGGGAACACTTCGGCGGGCAGGCCCGATTGTTTCACGAGCGAGCGCAGGCGGGCCAGGAAGTCGAACTTGTGGTTCGCCACGGCTTGCTCGGTGATGCCGAGTTGCTTGGCGACTTCTTTATTCGGCAGGCCGCGCACGAACAGCAGCTCGGCGCATTTGATCTTGTCCCAGTCCCCTTGCTGCTTCCAGCGGCGCATCAGCCCGGCGATCGCCTCGACCAGGGCCGCGCTTTCGAGCGATTTGCGTTCGCCGCTGCGGGCGATGCTGCTGGCGGGGCGCTGCGGGCCGGGCAAGTCCCATTCGCCGCCGGTTGACGTGCCTGCCAGGGGCAGGGCGGGGCGCCGCCCTTCGCGGCGCATATGGTCGGTCAGTTTGTGCGCAGCGATCGAGAACAGATATCCCTCTAGCGGCCGGCTGACGTCGTAATTCGGAACGCTGGTGAGGAAGCCGATGAACGTCTCTTGTACGACGTCTTCGCTGGCCGCGCGATGCCGCAGGCGACTTTCGACGAAGGCCAGCAGCCGCCCCTCGAAGCGATTGATCAGATCGTTCCAGGCTGCCGGCTCGCCCGAGCGTATGCGATCCACCAGCAAGGCGTCAGGCTGGGGCGAAGAGGACATGGGGACAACAACAATCGAGGGTTCGGTTAATCTCGGCCTGCACGCTGCTGCCCGACGGGCACCTCGGGAGTTTCCAACTCGCCACCAAGGGACAAGCACTCGAAGCGCTCGGCTCGGCATGCAACCCGGGCCGCGCTAGGTCGTCGGCGCCCTGGTGACATCGATCGGCAGTTCGATAACTCTGGGGGGCGTCTTCGCTTTTTCGGAAACAAGCGGCAGAACGAACCGCGTTCCTAATGCCGCCACCGCCAGTATCACGACCCCCGCTGCCAACTGCAAGCGCCGCGTGTAGTAGCCGCGTGTGAGCGTGTCGAGCTTCAGATATCCAAACACCGAACCTAGCACTAGCATTACCGCCACGGCACCACCGGCAACGCCCAACAGACGGTTTTCGATCTCGGCGTCGCGATGCATGCGCCGCAGTTGGGCCTGCGCCCGGCGATCGAACGCCAAGCGGGCGTAGGCGTTGATCATCGGCCCGACGGATGTTTCGACGGGCTCGGCGTAGCGTTCCTTCACCAGGTGATCATGCACATAGGCTGGCGGCACGATGAATAGCATGCTCGCCCCCTCGCCCAAATAACGATCGACGTACGCCTTGGTACGCTCTTGGGTTTCCTTCGCCAGCGCGTCTTCGGCCTCGCCCCGTGTGGCATAACGCTCGACCATCACGGTTTCATAATAGATGTCGCCCGTGCGGCCATCGGGATGATCGATCCAGTCGGGGCGCTTCGTAGCGGGCGTTGTCGGAACCGTTGGCTTTGATTCGCTTTCGGCTCTTGCCATTTCGCTTGAGCTCACCAGTACCTTTGTCTTTTCCGGTACGCGCTCTCGTACGACGGGCCTTACCGAAGTGGACTTTGCCGCCGGCTCGGCGGTTGCGGGCGTCGCGGGAGCAGTCGGAAACTTAAATGCAACGGCGGGTGAATGCTCCGGCGCCTCGGGCGCGGCCAGGGTTGCAGTGCTTTCAATTACCGCAACCGAAGCTGCGGGAGCCGGCTCTTGTTTGGCCTCGCTCGCCTTCGGCGGCTTGGCCGGAGCAGGACTGGCGGGATCGACGACGAACTTTAACGCGGTCAGGGCCTTCAGCGCCGCCACTTCACGGCCCGTGTCGGCGACGATTTCGCGGGCATGATCCAAAGCACGAGTAGTCAG
The DNA here is from genome assembly GCA_036499395.1 of Pirellulales bacterium. Classification (NCBI taxonomy): domain Bacteria; kingdom Pseudomonadati; phylum Planctomycetota; class Planctomycetia; order Pirellulales; species Pirellulales bacterium. Next base: position 172,916 of record DASYDW010000077.1, on the reverse strand, counting down.
TTCCTGAGCTTGTGCCACAGTGCGGGCTACGTGCGGCGAGATCAGGTCTTCTTTTTTCGAGTAAGCTTCGGCAGGATCCGCCTTCTTCGGTGTGGAAGAGACGACGGACGCGACGACCGACTTTGCTGTGCGAGTCGCTTTGACGGATTTCGGCTTGGCGGCGTGGTCCCGATCGCGATCGCGCTCTTCGCGCGCGGCCTCCGCCGAGCGGCGCAGGGCCCACAGTTCTTGCTGCTTGATCGCCGGAAAATCGCCACTGCTGGTGGCGGCTTGGACGGCGCGGATCTCTTCGTCGAGATCCCAATTCCAAGTAAATCGCGGGGCATGAAAATGCCTCCAGGCCACGACGATCAACACGATCAGCAGCACAGGCTTCCAAGGGAACCAAAGGCTGCGAGAGCATTGGCCTGCCTTTAGCGCGCGGCGCCGACGGCGTCGAAAGATGAAGGCCACCAACACTAGCACAACTGCGATGATGAACATGCTGTTCGGCTCGGCGGCGAACAGTGCCGTTTGCGAAATCAATCGAGATGTGCCGAAGGCGAACATGGCGTCCCCCTTCATCCTTTGCTTAAGTGCTTGCAGGCTGCGCGGCAGGCGCGCGGGCCAAGCGGTATTGTGGATCGATCCAAGGGCTCGACAGTTGCACAGCCAGCGATATAGCGCCGGCCATCATCATGCCCCACGGCTGTGGGAAGTGCCAGAACATGGTCAAAACCCAGGCAAAGAACACGCATACGATGAGCGACCACAGGCTCAAGCGGCTGCCGCGCAGCGGGTCGGCCTGCTTCCACCAGCGCAAAATCAGAAACAAGAAACCGAAATAGGCCAGGTAACCCATCACGTCAGGCTGACCCTCGACATTGTGCGTGTAGGTGCCGTCGAGCGAGACATGTGGGACTTCGACTTCATTCTCGAGCACGATCTTCAGCAGGCGCGGCCCCGTTTCGAAAGCAATCAAACCGAACAACAGGCCGACGCCCAGCATAACGAAGCGGCGCAGGACGACGTCTCCCTGATGTCCTTCCCAAAGCTTGGCGGGAATCAGCACGCCCCACGCCCCGAGCGCCGCGCACATGCCCAGCCAGGCGTACTCGGAATAAAACTGTTGGTCGCGGCGCTGCACGATGAGCATCAATAGCGACGCCGCCCCGGCCACGAGTGCGGCCAGCAACAAAGACCCGACGAGTTCGGTAACCTTATCGCGAGGTGACTTTGCCGTTAACAACTGCCGCGCTGAATCGCGCCGCGCCATTCTTTGTTCGCGGCGGCTATACCGCGCTGGGTAAACGGCTGGCGGCGCGGGCGATACAGGTACGGGCGCAACAGGGGCTGCGGCGACGGGCATCGCCGGCGCCGGTTGAGCGATCGGTCGATACGGAACCGGAGGTATCGCAACCGACCCCATGTTTGGACGCGCCTTCAGCCAGCCTGCTAAGCGCACGCCTCCCAAGATCAGCAACGTCAAGACGACGACCCGCGACCACCTGCCCGACTGGCTATCGCCGCTATCCATTTGCGTTAGCGTCGAGATAACAATGGCGGCTACGCCGGCCAGGACAACTTTCTTTTTTGTCGCCAGCGGCTGCCACCACGCCAGGAACTTATGAAACAGTGTTTGGAAGTCGTGCATGCCGAGCGGAGTAGCAGGGCCGGCAAAGTTACCGGCGCTCTGTGCCGCGCCGCCGTACGGAGGTGCCGGGGGAGGCTGCGCCGCTTCGGGGCTGCGCAGAATCGTTGTTTCGGCCAGGCCCGGCTCGGGCCGCGGGCGCGAAGGTAAACTCGCGGGCGCAACGGGTCGAGCGTAATCCTTGGGCAGCGCGGCCAGGAACTCTTGTACCGAATGTGGGCGCTGCTGCGGATCCTTCGCCAGTGAGCGGGCAACCAATTCCCGGAACGCCTCGGGCACGCGCGTCACGTCCGGCTCGGCCGTGAGGTGCTTCATCAGCACTTCGCCGACACTCTCTCCCTCGAACGGCACTTGCCCGCTAAGCAACTCGTACAGAATGACGCCCAGCGCGTAGAGGTCGATCTCCTTGCCATACCGCCCGTTGGCGATTTCGGGAGCCATGTAATGGACGGTGCCTACGCTTTCGGTCTGTCCGCTGCGGCGGCTGGCCGAAATGAATTTCGAGAGGCCATAGTCGCCGATCTTCACCAGGCCATCATCATTAAAGATGTTCCCCGGCTTCAAATCGCGATGCACGATGCCGCGATCGTGCAGGTACGCTACACCGGCGGCGATGCCGTGAAACCAGGTCAACGCCTCGTCGATCGGCATGCCGTTAGGATGACTGGCGAGTAAATCTTCGAGACTCTCGCCGGACACGTATTCCATCACCACCCAACTGTCGCCGCGATCGTCGACCTTGATGTCGAACAGGGACAACAAATTGGGGTGCTTCAGATTCAGGCATTGTGTGACGCCGCGCAGCTCGATATCCAGGTTGCGGCGGATCAGCTTCAGCGCAACTTCCTTGCCGGCGTCGCTGGTAGCGTAATAGACTTCGCCGAATCCTCCCTGGCCGATACCTCGTTTGATCGTATAGCCGTCGAGGGGACGCGAGCCGCTGGTGTACGTAAATTTCATCGCTGCGGCTCGTGGTTCAGGGGCAGGCTGCAACTGGGTTGCTGGGAGGTCCATCGGATCCTCACTCACTACATCTAAAGTAGCGGCTGGCTCGTTCATTTGTCCAGGAATCGCAAGACCTTATGGCAAAGCAGTTAACGCGCTGTGGCGGCCACGGTGTCGCGGCCCGCGCGGTTGTGTTTTACGCCTTCGACGCTTCGTCCTCTTCTAGCAATTGTTCCTCTGTTCCTCCTCCTACCACACGCTCGCGGCCAACTCGCACGGCCGTTGAGCCTTCACAGTTTCTCCAAGCTCAGGGAAAAATCCTCCCCCACGATCTGCGACGAGCGCGTGATCGGGGCCCTGCCTTCCACTTCGTGTCCGTCGACCTGATATTGGCCGGATGCCCGACAAAATAAGTCATCCCCTTGTGGGAACAGCACGACCTCGTTCGTCCAGTCACGACAAACGATATGGGCAGTGCTGCCTGGCCCCATGATGCACGATTCGGCCAACAGCAGTACGCCGTCTGTTGTCGGTTGGGTGCGATGGCGGCTGATAAAGTCCAATCGCGCCGTGCGGCTCAAAGGATTGGGGACGCGGAATCGGAATCTCACGCCGTCGCCAAGCTCGATCTCGCTGCCGTCCGACAAAAGCGTAGCGCTCTCGACCACTCGACCATCGACACGCGTCGCGCGACAAGGCTCGATCAGGTAGCTTTCGCCGTCGCGGCGAATGCGGGCGTGCAATCGCGAGATATCTCCCAGCACCGGTACATCGACATAACTGCCTTGCACGGGTTGGCCAAGGCTAATCACATCGCCTCGACAAACCATATATCCACCGACGCCGTCGACCCACAGCAAGAATCGTTCGGCCGGCGGATCGCTAGTTGGTGTATGGTCGGTCATCGGTTGCTTCCGAGAACCTGCTTCGACAGCGGATCGTTGGTTATTCATTACAAACGCGGACGCACTAGTGATGGGCGCTTTCGGCAATTCCATGCCGACCACCGCCCATGCCCGCCGCCGGGCATCGATCGCCGGGGCGTGGGAAGGGCAAAGCTCCAGTATCGCCTCGGAACGGGCCAGCGCCATCGTCCAATCTTCCTGCGAAAGTGCGCCGTGCAGTTCCTCGACGAGGCACCTCGTCCGGCTGCCGCGCGTGACGCAAGCCTGGCGAATCTCCTCCAGCACTTGCCAACCGGGGCGTAAAACGAGTGCCGCCGCCAGTTCTTCTTCGGCCTGGGCGAACTTGCCGGCCTGACATAATTGCTGGGCGTTAAGCACCTTGCCGGCCGCCTCACGCACGAGGCGAAACTCTCGCCCTGTTGCCCCCTGACGCTCGAGTGCCTCGAGCCGCTCGACGGCCGCGGCCGGATCGCCGGCAGTGAGATAGGCCTCGGCTTCGCATAAGCCACGGTCGACGAATTGCTGCTTTAAGCCGGCCAATTCAGCCTGTTCCGCGCCCAAACGTTCGGCCGTGGCCAGATCCTGCCAGCCGGCCATCGTTGCTCCGGCTACGAATTGTTTTTGTGCCCGCTGTGTCATTTCGTGCGCCACTTTTGCCATCAACCGCTGCGCCGGCAGGAATTCCAGCAAGCCCCGCTCGGCGAGCAGTCGGCTCGCTTCCTCCAGCCGACCCTGTCGCAGCGCCTCTTCGGCCTCCCGCACTTTGAGTCGCCAGGGCTGAAACATTTCCCGCACTCCGATGGATCCACGAGCCTTTGCATTTACGACTTCATGTCGCGCCGCGACATGCTAATCTGGCGGCGAAACATCCCTGTTCGCCGCCAGTTGCAACTTTCCCTTCATCCGCCGTGAGCGGATGTGATGCCTGGCGTCGCGGCTTAACCGGCGCTGGGCGACGTGATCTCGGCAACCTTTTCCGCACCATCCAGGTGCAAGTACTCAGTCACTTCGTCGAGCAGATTATCGCTGGTCGTTTCCGACAGCGGGATCTCGCCGTGAAAAATACCTTCAGCGCTCGTCAAGCGCTCGGCGACGTCCAACCTTGTGCGCAGATCGGTGATCAGCTCTTTCACCCGGCTGAGCCGGCTGTCATCGAACGCATAGTCGCTGGTCGTCTGTGCCGCTTCAACCATTTTGAGGCGTGCTTCCAGATGTTCGACGTCGACTTCCAGCTTGCGTTTGGCGGCGAGCATTCCTTCTAGCTTCTCTCGCGCCGCGGCCAGGCTACGAACGCGCGCTTGCTCAATATCTTTCAAACTGGCGAGCGTGGCGTCGGTGGTCTTGAAACGTTCGAACCGATTGGCAAGGTCAGACTTCACTTGCGAAACGGTGTACGAGCGTCCAGCGTAGTGATAGACGCTGTCGCCCGATCCCAGATCGTTCTTCAGACGCACAAGCTCCGCGCGCTCTTTGCCCAAACGCGAATCGGTCGACGCAATTTGCTTGCGTAGCTGTTCGACTTCGACCTCTTCCTTGGCAATCACGTGCATGTTCTTGCGAATGTCCGGCACCAATTCCTTGACCATGCGCCGGGCACGATCGATCTCGAAGTCCAAGGGGACGCTGCCGCGGACCGTGTCCTTCATCCGACCGGCAGTCGTGCGGAAATAGCTAAACGCATCTCGTCCGAAAAACATCGCTCCCACGAGGCTGAGGCCGATCCCGGCCAGGAGCACTTTCTTAATCATGCGAAGACCCTCCTTTTCTCAAAAACCAAAACGTCTCTGTGCGGTACGCGTAGCCCTGTGCAGCAGGCGGAGGCTCGCCCCCGAACGCGATGTTGTGTCCGTGGGCGAGCGGATTCGCTCTCGTTCGTGCCGGTTGTGCTGCGGTAACCGACGGCTTGCCAGAAGCGAAAATCCACCCTCTGCGGTATGGACTTCGCTCAATCTCGGGCGGTATTGGCAGGAATCGCATAAATCGGCCTTACCCCCACTATTGGAGAATGCTCGATTCCGCCGCTACAGAACCAAATGTCGCACCTATGTGCCATCCACGTGAGAAGTTATGCGGCAATGCGTAATTGGTGCTTTGACAACAAGAGGCTACCTACCTAGGATTGAATCTGAAGGTTCCGTAATGAAGAGTTTACTGCCCGCAGCCCGGTCTTTTCGCCCCCGTGCCGCTGTCAGTTTTCGCACCGCGCATCGCTGCCCACGATTCCACCGCGGTGTCACTCAGAGCCCTTCGGGGCGTAACTCTGCGCTGATGCCGGAGCACTTCAATCCGGGAATAATGCCATGAGTCCGTCGCTGTCGTCCCTTTGGCAAGTCGCCAAGGCGTGGTTGCCCTCAACGGCCGTCCTGACAGGCTTACTTTCGTTGGCGGCCTGGGGCCACGTCAGCCATTGGAAATTCAGTCACGATGAATCCTCCGCCCAGGCGGCGCACTCAAACACGCCTCAGGCCGTGATCAGCGTCGCCGCGAATCAAACGACCAAATCGCGTCAACACGGCGTCGAAGGACCGGGCGAAACGGTCGAACAAGCGGACGTGGCTCCCACGCGAATCCGCTTCAGCTCGCGCGATGCCATTCAGAAAGCGGGCATCGAATCGGCCGAGGCCGAGCAGCACTCGATCAGCCAGGAAATCATCGCCAACGGCGTAATCAGTTATGACCAGACGCGGGTAGCACATCTCTCGGCGCGCGTTCCCGGCACAGTGTGGCGTATCGAGAAGCAGCTCGGTCAACCGTTCAAGAAGGGGGACGTGCTCGCCATTATCGAAGCTGTCGATGTTGGCAAGGCAAAGGCCGAGTTGCTACAGGCGGTGGTCGACTATCAATTGAAGAAGGGGATCTCGGACCGGCTGCACACCCGCCAATCGGTCGTGCCCGAGCGGGACCTGTACGAAGTCCAGGCCGAGGCGCGCGAGGCCTATATCCGCATGACCAATGCGCAGCAAACGTTGATCAATCTTGGCCTGCCGATTCATCTCGAAGATCCTGAACACGCCACCGATCTTGAGTTGGCCCAGCGGCTGCAGTTCCTCGGCCTGCCGGAAGCGCTGAAAAGCACGCTCGACCCGGCGACTACTACGATCGGCTTGATTCCGCTCGTTGCGCCGTTCGATGGTGTGGTGATCGGCCACGAGATCTCGCTGGGAGAAGTCGTCAGCCCGTCAGCCGAACAGTTCGTCGTGGCGGATATCAGCCGGATGTGGATCTTGCTCGACGTGCGTCGCGAAGACGCCGCAAACCTGTTGCTCGGCCAAGACGTGGTCTTTACCACCGACGGCGGTCACGCCGACGTTCATAGTACGATCGCGTGGATTTCCTCGGAAGTCGATGAGAAGACCCGCACGGTATCGGTTCGTGCCGAAGTGGAAAACCCGATGATTCCCGAAAGCCAGTTGCGCGGTCAAGAGCGGCGACGCCTGCTGGCGAACGCCTTCGGTACGGGTCGCATTCGCGTCCGGCAGGTACCACACGCGACGGTTATCCCCAACGAGTGCGTGCAATGGGAGGGAGGACGCTGGGTTGTTTTCGTCCCGACGGATGAAACTACCTTCGAGGCGCGTCCCGTGGAGCTTGGGATTTCGCGCCGCAACGTCGTCGAGGTTCTCAGCGGTTTGGAACCGGGCGAGAGGGTCGCCACGACGGGCAGCCATTTGCTGAAATCCGAAATCGTTCGCAGTCGGATCGCCGCCAGCCCGTAATCGCCCGTCGATTGTTCGCGAGCACGAGGCTTACCTAGACGGCCAGAGATCCAATACGCACAACGCCCTCCGAGTTCTTGATGTTTTCTTGGTTGATCGACTGGTCGCTCCGCAATCGCTTTGCCGTACTGGCGTTCGCGCTGGTCGTGGCGATCGCCGGTTTGGTCTCGCTACGCAAGCTGAACATCGACGCCTTCCCCGATACGACTCCGGTGCAGGTGCAGATCAACACCGTGGCATCCGCCCTGGTTCCGGAAGAGGTCGAGCGGCAGATCACCTTCCCGATCGAGCTAGCCATCAGCGGCATGCCAGGGCTCGAGCAATTACGGTCAATCTCGCAATTCGGACTGTCGCAGGTCGTCGTGACCTTTGCCGATGGTACCGACATCTATTTCGCCCGGCAGTTGATCAACGAGCGCTTAGGCACAGTCGACATTCCCCCGGGCTTTGACCGACCCGAGATGGGACCTGTCTCGACCGGGTTGGGCGAGGTGCTGCATTACATCCTGATTGGCGAAGGCAAAGACCTGACCGATCTGCGCACGATTCATGACTGGACGGTCAAACCCGCCATGCGCCCGGTGCCAGGCACGGCCGAAATCAACTCTTGGGGGGGCTTCAAGAAGCAATATCAGGTGCGGATCGATCCCACGCTGTTGATCAAGTACGACTTGTCGTGGGAAGCCGTGATGCAAGCCGTGCGTTCGAACAACTTAAACGTCGGCGGCGGCAGCATTGATCGCTCGGGAGACATGCTGCTGGTACACGGCGTGGGTCGCACCAGCACGATCGAGCAGATCGAAGATATCGTCGTCGCAGCCAAGGCCGGCGTGCCGATTCACGTCCGCGACGTGGCCGAAGTCACGATTGGGCACGAGATCCGTCGCGGCCTGGTGACCGCCAACGGACAAGGCGAAGTCGTGCTCGGCCTGGGCTTTATGTTGATGGGCGAAAACAGTTACGCCGTCACAAGCCGGTTGGCAGACAAGCTGCAGGAAGTAAAGAAGCAGCTTCCCCCTGGGGTGCGGTTGGAAACCGTTTACGACCGCACGGACCTGGTCGATCAGGTAATCGATACGGTGCGCCGCAATCTCCTCGATGGCGGTCTGCTGGTGATCATCATCCTATTTGTCTTTTTGGGGGACCTGCGCGCAGGGTTGATTGTAGCGCTCGCTATCCCCATGGCGATGTTGTTCGGCTTTTGCGGTATGTGGCAGGCCGGCATCGCGGGCACACTGTTAAGCTTGGGAGCCATCGACTTCGGCATCGTCGTCGACAGCTCGGTCGTCGTGGTCGAGAACATCGTCAAACGACTGGCGCATCACGGACCGCTGACGGGTACCAAGCGGTTGCGCGTGATTCGCGATGCGGCCCTCGAAGTGCGCACGCCGACGGTGTTCGGACAATTGATCATCATGATCGTCTACCTGCCGATCCTTTCGCTGCAAGGTGTCGAAGGGAAGATGTTCCGTCCAATGGCGCTGACCGTGATGTTCGTGCTTACTGGATCGCTGATTTTGTCGCTGACGCTGATGCCTGTGCTGGCCAGTCTGGCGCTTCCCAAAAATATCGAGGAGCGCGACGCGCTGCCGGTACGCTTCGCCCGGGCGATCTATGCACCGATTCTCCGCCTTTGCTTGCAGTTTCGCTACATGGTGCTGGCCGTAGCACTGGGCAGCCTGGTCATGGCCGTGACATTGGCCCTATCGTTCGGATCAGAATTCGTACCGCGGCTTTCCGAAGGGGCCATCGTGATCGGCGTGGTGCGACCGCCGGGAACGAGCCTGGAAGAATCCGTGCGCGTGAACACACAAATCGAGAAAATGCTGCTCGAGCTGTTTCCCGATGAGGTTTCGCATACATGGAGCCGGGTCGGCGCGCCGGAAGTGGCCACCGACGCCAGCAGCGTGGAAATGACCGATCTGTTTATTTCGCTCAAGCCGCGCGAGAAATGGAAGCGCGCCAAGATGCAGGATGAGCTAGTCGAGTTAATGGAAAAGGAAGTGGCGGACATACCCGGACAGATCAATTGGTTCACGCAACCGATTGAGCAGCGCATCAATGAAATGATCTCGGGCGTGCGATCGGACGTGGCCGTCAAACTGTTCGGCGACGATTTCGACACGCTGGTCAACTATGGTCGCGAGCTGGAACGGATTTTGCGCGACGTGCGCGGCTGCGTCGATCTGGCCACCGAGCAGATCGCCGGCCAGCCGGTGCTGCAGATTCGCATCCGCCAGGACCAGATCGCCCGCTACGGCGTCTCGGCCCGGCTGGTGCTCGATATCGTCGAATCGGTGGGGGGCATTCAACTGGGTGACGTTATCGAAGGACAGATTCCTTTCCCGCTCACGGCGCGGCTTCCTGAACACTTGCGCGCCAATCCCAGCGCCATCGCGGATATTCTGATTTCCACGCCTGCCGGTGAACGCATCCCGCTGTCGCGTTTGGCCGAGGTGAACGTGATCGAGGGGCCGAAGACGATCTCACGCGAATGGAGCAAGCGCCGTATCACTGTGCAGTGCAACGTCCGTGGCCGTGACGTGGGCAGCTTCGTGGCCGAGGCGCAGCAAAGGATCGACGAGCAATTGAAGCTGCCCGAAGGCTATCGCATCGATTGGGGCGGTCAGTTCGAGAATCTGCAACGTGCCAAGACACGGCTCGCAATCGTCGTCCCTTTGGCACTGTCGATGATCGTGGTGCTCTTGTATTTCACATATCACAATCTGATCGACACGGCGATCGTGTTCGCCAGCGTTCCGTTCGCATGCGTCGGCGGGATCGGGGCACTAGCGCTGCGAGAAATGCCGCTGTCGATCTCGGCGGCCATCGGCTTCATCACGCTCTCGGGCGTGTCGGTGCTGAATAGCATGGTGCTGGTCTCAGCGCTACGGGATTTGCTTCACGAAGGAATTCCGATGCGCGATGCGGTGCCTCAAGCGGCACTTTCCTGCCTGCGTACGATCGTCATGACCGCGCTCGTGGCGAGCGTCGGTTTTGTGCCGATGGCAACTAGTTCCGGCACCGGCGCCGAAGTGCAGCGCCCCCTGGCCACGGTCGTTATCGGCGGCGTCATTTCCAGCACTCTGATGACGCTTGTGATACTGCCGGCTATTTATGTGGTCGTTGGCTCGCGCGGCAGAGCGACGCTGCCCGGCAATTGAAGCGGCGATATGGCCACCAATTGCTCGTTTGGCGCAGCGGACGATCCGCCACTATCCGGAGGCGTTCGCATTTTGCGTCCGCGGTCGACCAACGTTAGCCCTAGGATCGTCAGCGACACGCCGAACACCAGGCTTGTCGTCATTGATTCGCCAAAGATCGCCACGCCTGCTATGGCTGCGAGCGCCGATTGCGAAGCGCTGACGGCGTTCACTTGCACGATCGACACCAACTGCAACGCCTTGGTGAGCGTGAAAAAACCGACCGCGTTAAACGATCCGGCGATGAACATCACGCCCAGGTCGCTGGGTGCCGTGGCCGCCAGGGGCGCCCAACCTGTACGCGCAATCGCGACCAGCCCTAGACTGACGACTCCCACGGCGCTGACGGTCGATAGCACCAGGCTCATCGGCATCGAGCCGGTCACCAGCCGACGAATCGTGACGTTCAAGACGGCGTAAGAGATGCCTGAGAAACAGGCGGCGGCCAAGGCCGCGGTGATCGAAGCGTCGGCCGTTGAAAGTTCGGCCAATTGCGGCGCGCGCTCGGCCCCCACGCTCAACACGACGATGGCGGAAATCAAGATCGCCAGCGCCAAAGCCGACCGCGGTGTGACCGCCTCGCGCAACCAGACTCGCCCCAAAATGGTGGCCGCGATGATCATCGTGCCGGCGCAGAGCGGAACTGTCAGCGCCAGTCCGACCTCGCCCATCGACCATTGAAAAAATCCATTGCCGCCGAGCTGCGCGATGATGCCGACCGTGGCCAGCCCCAGGAAGGCCGGCATGCTGGGCCAGCGCATTGTCCGGCGTGCGACGCTGAGATAGACCAACGCCGTGGCCACGAACAGCGTCGGTACTGCCTTGATGCACGACACCAGCAGCGGATCGCAATGCGCGAGCCAACGCAAACAGACGTTTGAGCAACTGTAGCCCAGGGACGAAACGCCGCTGAGTACGGTACCGAGCAAGAAGGGCTCGATCCGTGTCAGCCGGGCCACGGTGCTATTCTGATTGGTCTTCACGGGGCGAATTGTATGCAGGATGATGATGCTTGACGAGCGCAGCTTCACGCAAGCTGCGAGAATGCAAGACTTTTGCCGACCTATATTTATTAGGAAGATGTTTAAACCCCATCCCTAATCGGAAGGGGTACGATCGGGCAATGGCATTTCGAGTCGCGCGATGCCCGTCGCGCCGACTTCGCCAACGCTGATTTACCAAGGCGATCTAAAGCGCGCCACGACGATTCCGGGAGTGACCAGCTTGACCAGCTCCGTGCCTGCGATGATAGCGCCGGACGAATTCCTCGGTCGCATTCATGCGAGCGGGACGCGCTTCGTCGTGGCGGCGACCGGTGGTGGTAGCCAGGCGATTTCGGCGCTGCTGGCTGTGCCTGGCGGTTCGCGCAGTGTGCTGGCGGCGACGATTCCCTATTCGTCGACGGCGCTCGTGCAGTGGCTCGGCGCTTATCCCGAACACTATTGCACGGAACGCACCGCTCGCTCGATGGCGATGACCGCTTATCAGCAGGCGATTAATTTGGCCGCCAATGAAGGGGGCGCCGGCCCGATTGCCGGTATCGCTTGTACGGCCAGCCTCGTGAGCGATCGGCCGAAGCGCGGCGCCCATCGAATTCATGTCGCGGCGCAAACGGCGGAACTAACGGCAGTCGCTTCGCTCGAGCTATCCAAGGGGGCTCGCGACCGGCATGGCGAGGAGTTGATCGCCGCGCGATTGCTTTTGAATATGATCGCGCAGGCGTGTGGATTGTCCGACCGGCTAACGTTGCCGCTTAAGTCGCCCGAATGTGTCGTCGAGAATGGCACGCTGGCGCCGGCGGATTGGCAAACGCTGGTGGCAGGTGAAATCAACGCCTTGCTGGTGGACGAACGTTGCGGTGACAGTGCGACAGGCGAGACGTCATTTTCGGTCGACGCGGCTTCTAGAAAGGCTCGCGCGATATTCCCGGGCGCTTTCCATCCGTTGCACGCAGGGCATCTGGCCATGGCGCAAATTGCCGAGCAACGATTGGGGGCAGCAGTCGCGTGGGAAATTTCGATTACGAATGTCGACAAGCCGCCGCTCGACTTTCACGAAATGCGTTTGCGCGCGACACAGTTCGCGCGGGCCGACACGAGCACGCCGGGTTTGGCGCTATGGTTTACACGAGCGCCAACGTTCGTAGCGAAGGCGAGCATTTTTCCCGGTGCGACATTTCTGGTCGGCGCCGACACGATCGAACGCATCGCACAGCCGCGCTACTATCGTAACGATGCAGCGCAGCGTGACGAGGCAGTTTCGTCGATCGCGGAGGCCGGCTGTCGATTCCTAGTCTTTGGCCGTCGAGCGCAGGATCGGTTTGAAACGCTGGTGGACTTGAATCTGCCGCCTGAGTTGCGCGCGCTGTGCGAAGAAGTTTCGGAAGCGGAATTTCGCGCCGATATTTCGTCGACCGAGTTGCGGCGAGCTGCCGGTGACGGCGATTGAGATCGCCTGCTCGCGATCCGCACTGCTGGACAAGCCCACACTGGCACTTCGTACCGCTCTTTAAAGCGGCAACTAGGCCATGATCTCGCGCACGACTTCGCCGCGTGCGATCGGGAAGGGGCGTCCTAGCGGATCGTGTATTTCGGTCGCGGGCGAAAGCCCCAGCGATTGGAACATCGTGGCCAGCAAATCCTGCGGCCGCACCATGCCGTCTTTTGGCTCGCCCCCGATCGTGTCCGAAGCGCCGTGAATGTATCCGCCGCGGAGTCCGCCGCCGGCTAGCGCCACGGAAAAGACGCTTCCCCAGTGGTCACGGCCGGCAACCACGTTGATCTTCGGGCTGCGTCCGAATTCCGACATGCAGACGACCATCGTCTCGTCGAGCATTCCGCGCCCGTCCAAATCCGACAGTAACGCTGAATACGCCTGGTCGAACGTCGGCATGAGAACTTTCTTCAGCCGGTCAGCTTCGCGGACGTGCGAGTCCCAGCACGGCGCATCGAACGGCTCGTCGGGACCGCGAAACCAATTGACCTGCACGAGTCGCACGCCGGCCTCGATCAAGCGCCGCGACAGCAGCAAGCTCTGCCCGAACTGCGATCGCCCATACCGGTCGCGCGATGTATCAGACTCTTGCGACAGATCGAACGCCGCTCGGGCTTCACGCGAGGTCAACAGATCGAAAGCCTGATCGATCGCTTTTTGATACGAACCGCCCGAGGCATCCTCGCGCCGCGACGCGGCGCGAAGGCGCTCAATCTCGTCCAATAATGATTGCCGGCTGTGAAATCGGTCGAGGGGCAATTCTTCGGGGAGCGAGAATTCGGGAATGCGGAAATCGGCCGATGCCGGTTGGCAGCGGAACAACCACGGATCGCTCGCGCGCCCCAGGAACCCAGCGTCCTGGCCAGGCCAGACCGAACCGTCCGTATTGTGGATGTGTTGCGGCAACCGCACGGCGTTGGGAAGCGAAGCAGCGTCAGGTTGTAAATGCCGAACGATCGAGGCGAACTGCGGCCAGTTGTTCGGGGCGCCAGGATTCACGTTCTCGGCGTTCAACGGCTGATGCGGCACGCCCGTCAACATGTAATAGCCGCTCGACGAATGCGCGTTGTCGCCGGTGCGCATGGCGCGCAGCAGGCATAAGCGATCGGCCAACGTCGCCGTCTGTGGCAACAGTTCGCCCAGCGACATGCCTGGCACCGCCGTTGCGATGTGCCCGAACTCGCCGCGCACCTCGGCGGGGGCGTTGGGCTTCGGATCCCAGGTCGCATGCTGCGAGGGACCGCCACAGAGGAATATTACGATGCACGACTTTGCCCGACCTCGCGGTGGATCGGTGGGCGTGTTGGTCTTAGCCTGCGCCGTAGGCTGCAGTAACTCAGTCAGAGTACAGCCGAAGGCCCCCAGACCGCCGATTCGTAGTAATTCTCGTCGTGAAACGCGATCGCAAAGCCGCACAGGCGTTTGGGCCGTGACGCGAAGCATCAGAATTTCTCGGGGCGGGCGAAATCAGGCGTGGGATGCGCCCGTAGTATATCCATCGGCGACGGTTGATGCACGGTTCTTTTATCGCCGACATTGCGTATCGGTTCGGCGTTTGAAGATTGCAGCCGGCGCGGACCCATCGAATCACAGCTCATCTAGATGTCGCGGCCAATCATCTTTCAACAGCCGCGACAGCGATCGATCGGCCAGAATCTGACCACCGGTCTGACAGCCCGGACAGTAATTCGTTTCGTTGTCGGCATAGCGGATGCGCTGCACCGGCGCACCGCACACCGGGCAAGGCTGGCCGAACTTGCCGTGTACGGCCATCTCGGGTCGAAAGGCCGTAACTCCTTCAGGGAAAGTTTCGCCCGCCTCGCGCCGCAGGCGTTCGATCCACTCGGTCAAGACGTCGCGCGTTGCCGTGAAGAGCTGTGCAATTTCGGCGTCCGACATTTTTTGCGTGAGCGTGAAGGGGCTCAATCGGGCGCGGTGCAGAATCTCGTCCGAGTAGGCATTGCCGATGCCGCTCATGAGACTTGGGTCCGCCAGCGCGCGTTTGATGGTGTGATTGCGCGAACGCAGCACGGCGGAGAATCGCTCGACGTCGGCGGCCAGGACGTCGATGCCACCGGGATCATGTTCGGCAAGCGCCGCTTCCCCCTGAACGATATAGAGCGCCGCGCGCCGCTTCGCGCCTGCCTCGGTGAGTATCAGCGATCCATTGTGAAAATCGAAAGCAGCCAGATTGTATTTACCCGCCAGCCTCGCGCCGGGCGCCTTCCAGTGCAATCGGCCTGCAATCATCAAGTGCAAGACGAGCCACAGATCATCGTCGAGACCAATGGCGATGCGCTTGCCAAGTCGGCGCAATGTTTGCACGTTTTTTCCAGAGACGGCCGCGATTGGCGGATCGAACGTGCGCAATAAAAACGGACTCGTGATGCGCGCCTGCAACAGTCGCTCGCCCATGATGCGCGCTGCAAGTGCGTCGAGATAAATCGTGATATCGGGGAGCTCGGGCATAGTCGTTCACAAAGATTTTTTCAGAATCGCTGTCCCGACGTTGATACTCGAACGCGGTTATCTGAAGTATTTAAAGGCGACGTTGTGGTGAATCACGATTGTTGTAGCACACGTCGTGGCGATTTTTTCGCCACGCAGCAAGCAGCGCTTCGTTTTGATGCAACGCGCGCAAACTCCCATTTTCCTAGCGTTTTCGAGTGGCGAAAAAATCACCACTTGATCGCTCTCCCTTTGATGGGTGTCATGCAAGGCCCCACGAAACCGGTCAACCAAGGTTTTTGAAACACGCGCCCCGAGCTGCCGTTAATGGATTCACTCCATGTTCGAGAATCGCTCGCGACGATTATTGGGGAGAAGCTGCAAGACTACTTGTTTCAGCTTAGCCGGCAGTGGATACTAGTGCGACGAAAGTCAACCTTCCATGCACTCTCCAAGAGTTGCAATTTCTTCGCCAGAGAAACGCTAAGCAAAAACGCTCTCTTCTTCTCTGTGGCGATCTCCTAGACCGTTTGTCATGCACCGTTGAGTTGGTGTACATGATTTCTGTCTTTCCGTTCGTTTCCCTGATTCTTGATGTAACACCTGGATTCTATCTCGAGAGGTTTCGCTAATGTTGACCCGCAACTTGACTTGCTCTCTGTTGCTCTTTTCTGTAGCGACTCTGTCGTTCAATGCATTCTTTACGACGACCGTGCAGGCAGACGTGCTGGTCGTCGATCGACTCAGCAATGCCGTGTACGCCTACAGCGACACCGGCGCCTATCTCAATACGGTTGTCTCAGACTCCACAAATCTGAACGCGCCCGATGGTTTGGTTGTCTCGCCGGATTTGAACCATCTGTATGTCGCGAGTTCGCAAAACAACGAGGTCGTGGAATACGATTACAACTACCACACGGAAACGGCGACGAATCCGCAGGTGATCGCCACCGCCGCAAACGGCCTGGCCATGCCGAACTCGATGGTGTTTAGCCCTGACGGTTCGAAGTTGTTTGTGGCAAACCTGAACGGCACTGGAATCTCGCAACTGAATCCGGATGGGTCGAACGCCGGCCCGCAACTCGCGGGTGGAACGAGCTTCGGCTTCAGTGGCCTGGCCTTTCACGGCAGCACGCTGTTGGCCGGTGGATTCGACGGCGGTGGTGGATTCGCAGGTGGTACTGTCGCGCAATCAGACGCAGGATTCACTTCGATGTCGGACCTTGTCCCTTTGAATGCCACTATCCCCGGCGCGGCGGGCGTGTTCGTTAACGGCAACGATCTGTACGTGACGGGCTTGTTCGGACAGTCGCTCGAGAAGTTCAACGCCACGACCGGTGTTCAGGATGCGACGTTTAACGTCAGTGGCTTGGCATTTCCGCAAGGAATTATGGCCGCGCCCGATGGACAAGGCATGCTGGTCGGCATTCTGGGATTTGCCGCCGGCACGGGCAATATTTCCGAGTACAGCTACTCGGGGCAACTCTTGGGAGTGTTTGCTTCCGCCGGTGCAACACCGGGCTTTACCGAGGCGACTGCCTTTACACATGTGCCCGAACCGACAAGCCTGGCATTGGCCGGTTGCGGTGCGGCGCTGTTGGCCTTGATTGCGCGTCGGCGCGCCAAGCGATAGTGCGGCGCGGATTCTTCGCGTGAACGCCCCCTTACAAACCTTGATTGGGAGTTTCTTATGCATCGTTGTATTTCCCTGGTCGCATTGGTTGCCGGCGTCGCGATAGCCTCGTCGGCCGTCGCGGGGCAGTTGACCTATACGAGCCTTCCTTTTCCTACGCCGGAGAATCGTGCCAACGACCTCGCGGCAGCGAATGCAACGCAGACGACGTTTTTAGGGACCTTGAGTTCTTTCGGAACCGAGACTTTGGACGAGTTCACCAGTGGTCAGCTCGGGGCCACGGCTTCGCAGGCACTGACGTTTGGCGCTAGTGGCATCACCGCCACGGCTCGGTTCTCGGGGGCGTTTAGTGTGCCCGCTCTCCCGGTGAGCACGCCGATCGCTCTTGTCGAACAGCCGGCAACTGCCGGTCAACCGGCCTACAACAACGACATCACCTTCAATGCGCCAGTTACGGCGTTCGGCAGCTACATCATTCAGGCGGGTGACGTAGACGCGAATACGATTACCTTGCGCTTGGAGAATACGATCCTGGGCACGAGCGAGGACGTAGTTATCGGAACAATTGGGCCGGGGGCATCGTTTGCGAATGTGTTCTACTTCGGCGTGACGGACACCGACCCGTTCAACAAAGTAACAATGCTGTTCTCAAACAGCGGCGACGGCGTGTTGTTTGACAACATTACGGCTGGCAATGTGGCCGTGCCCGAGCCGAGCAGCTTGCTGCTGTTGACCGTGGGGGCGGTGCTGCCGTACCTGAGTTGGCGGAGCCGTCGTGTGAAGATGGGCCGCGCAGGTTAAAATGGCGTGATTCTTCGCCGAAAAATTTCGCAATCCGCCCGGCCGGTATATTGTTACCGGGCAGATTGCCTTTTCGGCCGCGGCAATGCCTGACCGGACGGCGTAATTGGATAATCGCATGCGACGGCGCGCAATGACATTGGTCGAGTTGCTGGTCGTCATCGCGATTATTGGCATCTTGATTGCGCTATTACTCCCCGCGGTGCAGAGTGCGCGCGAAGCGGCCCGCCGCGTGCAATGTCAGAACAATCTCAAGCAGATTGGCCTGGCGCTTGCCAATCACGAGGCGGCGCTGAAGCGTCTGCCATCCGGTCAGGTATCGCAGCAGTATCCGCCGGAACCCACGCATCCCTATACGTTTTATCGTTGGTCGGCGCTGGCGCAATTGCTTCCCTACATGGAGCAAGCGAACGTACGTGATTTGCTCGATCTCTCGCTTCCGCTGTACATGCCGGGTGCCGGCTATCCGATCTCGGCGCCGAACCTGAATGGCATTGGGCAGATGCTGCCGATGTTCCTCTGCCCGAGCGACGTTGGCGAACAGCAGAAGCCGCAGACGGGGCCGACGAATTACGTGATGTGCGCGGGCTCGGGCGCTGGCGGAGGAACACCGTTTGCCACCGATGGTGTTTTCTATGTGAATTCGACAACGACCTTTGCCGACATCACCGACGGCAGCTCGCACACGATCGCCGCCTCGGAAAGCTTGTTGGGATTCGACACGATACGTGATCCTTCCGGTGCGTACCTTGGTGTCAGTCCCGAGCGGACGTACAAGTTCGTGCTCGGCTTCAGCGCAACGCCGGACCTCACCGACGCGAAGTGCGCGAGCGCCGCTCTTTTCAATTCAAGCGCCGGCAACGGTAACGACCCACGTGGGTTTGCGTGGTGCAGCGGCGAGTATCGCTGCTCGCTGTACAACCATTACTACGCGCCGAATTCCCCGACCTGCGATTGCATCACGTCGGTGACTGTCGACCCGACGCCGCCGCCGGCGAAGCCCTTTCTTTATTCAGCCTATGGCTGGCGTGCCGCGCGCAGCCTGCATCCGGGCGGCGTAAACGTGCTGCGGGCGGATGGCTCGGGGCAGTTCATGCCGGCGAACGTCGATCTCACGATCTGGCGTGCCCTCTCCACACGCGGGCAGTCGGACGTCGTCGGAAACGAGTAAGCCGCGCCGCGGCGAAGATGCGATTTTTCGAGCAGGCCGTCCGTCACTCGCGCTCGGTGTCGCTGCAGTAATCAAAACCCTCGCGTCCGTCTTACTTGTTGGCCTGCTGCTTAACGTCGTCGTACTCCAGCAGGTGAAAATCTTCCTCGCGGGGGACGTCGTGCAGCTTGTCGGTCATTTTGTAAAGCGTGACCAGTGCTTCGTCGCGCAACTTTTCGCCGGCGCCGGGCGCGACGTACGTGGCGGTCTTGCCGCCGTAACCTCCGGCAGCAGCGTCGCGAATCGTGGGGAAGTAGGCGTGATAGCCGTTCGTATAGCCGACCAGCAGCGTCGTCGGGATGGGCGAATGCTCTTTCAGATCGGTTTGAAATTGCACAAAGAACTCGCCTGGCATGCCGCATAGAGCGACCGCGTCATTGATCAACAGCGTGGTCAGCACGGGGCGCAATCGCCCCGACTGCAGCATGGGTGCCAAATAGCGATCGAACCGCGCGCCGTACATTTTGCTCAGCACGGCCTTCACGTCCGGATCGCGGACATCCCACCGCAGACGAACCGGCACCGAGCGAGCTTCGAACTTGAGAGACGACCGAGGGCTGGCGTCGGTTTTGATATCCCGGGTAGTTTTCGTCACCGCTGCTGCCAATGTCTGCCCCATTTTGCGCATCAGTTCGATACCCTGCTCGTTGCGCGGCGTCTTGTCGACGTAGGGATTGATGTTGCCGCAGCCCCCTTGCAGGTACAGGCAGGGCGCCCCGACGTCTTCGGTAACTTGCCGGCAAGTCTCGCCCACGAAGTCGGCGCTGTATTCCAGATTGTCCGGCCCGAGAACGACGGGATGACACGCATAATGCACGACCAGCGCCAGTGGCTTGCCATCTTCGCCGTCGAAACGTAACAGGACGAATTCCTTGTCGACCGGCGCGGTCGGCTCGTGCTCGACGTTGCGCCATTGCATGGCGACGCGGCCGTCAGGCAGGAAGTGCCGCCGATTGTGCGCGATGTCGACGGTGCCGCGCCCCACCCCCAATCGCACCGGCACAAGCTTCGCGTCTGCCTCGTCGATCGCACGATCGATGGCGTCGATCACGGTTGGTCCGTACTTGTTCGGTTTGCCGTCGAGCGATTCGAGCGAGGGAGCCGCGTGCGTATGACTGGCCGTGACGAACAGATCGCCCATTTTGTGCTTCGAAAGGGTCCGCTCGCGCAGGTCGGCCAGCAGCGAATCTTCGGGCGTGCGTCCCAGGTCGAGCGTGATGATCGCGGCGCGGACGTCGCCACTGACCAGCATTAGCACGCGGGCCATCAACGGATCGAGCTTGCCGGTCGCGGCCTGCGGGCGATTCGAGTAGCCCCACATGAACTGCCCGGGCGGTGGTGTAATGTCGACCGTGGCTACGCCGGCCAATAGCGGTTGGTCAGCCGCCGAAGCCGAACCAGTGGCGAGGGTTAAAATGGCACAACACAACAGCCCGACCGACTCGCGACGGTTCATCGACAATCCTCCGTGGCAGGGAATCTGGCGCTCAGTCTGCCGGCGAGGACACGAGAATGCAACTAGTTCGCGGGTCCAGATGCTTGTTCAGTGGTGTCGCGTGACAGGGTAAGATAGACCAGCCTTGCCGCTTTATAGGGGCGATTCCGCCCTTGCGAAGTAGCGGCCTCACGCTCGACACGCTTGCACGCCAGGAGATAATTCGATGCATCGCCGCAGCCATTTTGTGTTGCTGTGTCTCGCCAGCCAGTTGTTTGGAGCACCGTTGATGCGTGCCTGGGCCGAGGATGCCATGCCTGCGCGGTTTCACCATGTGCATCTGAACGTGACCGATCCGAAGAAATCGTCGCAGTTCTATAGCCGTGTGTTCGGCGCCACGCCCACGAAGTACAACGGCGTGGCTGATGCGCTGTTCACCGAGCGTTCGTTCATTCTGTTGAACAAAGTCGACACGCCGCCCGAGACAAAGCTGAATACCGGTATCTGGCACATCGGCTGGGGAGGCGTCGACGTCAAAAACGAATACGAATGGTGGAAACGCCACAACGTCGACATTCATACGCCGCTGTCGCCGCTTCCTGGCAACGACAATTTTTATATGTATATCAATGGGCCCGACAAGGAATTGATCGAGATTAACACGATGGGGCATCATCGCTTTGCCCACGTCCATTTCTTTTGCACGGACGTGAACGACACGGTGGGTTGGTACGCGAAGCATCTGGGGTTGAAACCGCGATCGCTGACCGTGAAGAAACCGGCGGGCGATATGTCGACGCTGGCCGGCATCTGGATGAATTTCATTCAGTGCGACAACGTGACGATGATTTTCTTCGGCAAGCCGGACGTCTCGCCCGCGCCGCCTTGGTGGCCGGACGAACCGCTAAAGGAAATTCAGCCGACTCGCGGCCGGCCGATCGACCATATCGCGTTTTCGTATCGAAGCATCGAGCCCGTCTTCGAACGAATGAAAGCCGCTGGTGTCGAAATCGTCGAGCCCATCTCGATGCACGATGATACCAAGACGAAAAGTTTCTCCGTTCTTGCCCCCGACAAGGTAACTGTCGAAATCGTCGAAGCGAAGCCAATCCCCGAAGGGATTTGGGAGGATTAACCGCTCACCATGGAGACGCGGAGGCACGGAGCGAATAAAGACGAGCGAGATGTGCTTCTAGGAGTTGCCTGGCCCCTGGATATTGTCTGCGGCCTCCGCGGTTCGGATGGCCTGACGCGCCACGCGGACGACATAGATCAGCATCGCCACGCAGGCGAGTAAGCCGATGATCGTAATCGCGGTATGCAGCTTAGAATGCTCGCTGCTGCCTCCGGATACCTTGGCGACATGCTTCGCCACGTAACCGAAATAGACTTCCACGAACAGCGCAGGCACCAAACCCAGGCAAGCGGCCAGAAACGTGCTGAAGCGTGTTCCGGCGGCGCCCAGGATATAGCTGACCGATACGGGATTGATCGGCGTAAGCCGCAACAAGAGTTGAAAGCGAAAGCCCTCACGATCGACGGCGCGCTGGATGGCGGCGAGTTGCGGTTTTCGTTCTAAATACGCGTGGACCATGTTCTGCAGGAACAACCGCGCCGTCGCATAATTGAGCGCTGCCGTTAGCAGGCAGCCGACCGTCATTGCGAGGGTTCCCCACAGTACGCCGAAAAGCGCGCCCGCGGCGATCGCAAACACCGTGTCGGGCACAAAGATCGACGTGGCGCCGACCATCACGGCGACAAAGATCACGTAGCCCCACAGGCCCTGAGCGGCGATCCAATCCTCGACTTGAGGTATGTGATGGCCAAGACTGCGCCCTAGTATCAGGACAACAGCCAACAGGATAATGCCCAGTCCAATCTTGACGGCGATTCTTGCACGACCGCTAGGATGTTGTTCGCTGGACATGCGGCGTCTTGCTTCATCTTGGTCATTGCGAGAGGGATTGCCGCCGCTTACCGGCGTTTCGATTTGCATGCGATGTCCGTCTTTCGTAGCTTGTGCCTAGCCCGCGTTCCACTCCGTTCGTGGGTCAGGGCCGTCGGTAAGCATTGCGCGCCGTGAATGCCTCTGCCGGCGGCCCGTATGGTTTTAAGTGTTTCAAGCGAATCGCCGCAAACAGGGCCGCCGCTGGATGGATCGACGGTGGGGCAGAAAGCTCACGAAGCCCTCGCTATAGCAATATAACGTCCGTCAGACGAAATCGGCGACCTGCCTTCGATTGCCGTGCTGGGCGCAGTATGGCTTTACCCGGAAGTCGAAGCGATTCCGCAAATTCACGGTCATCGCATCCGTGGCGATGGGGAGCTCGCCATGGCATGACGAGACGCCGGTGACCGGTTACACTCGATGCGGCTCTCTGTCGCCCGACGGCAGCGAGTTTGTTCGCCCTCCCGCCCACTCTCATGCCTTGATGCCGATGCGATGGATTCTTGCCACGGTCCTTTTGATGCGGCTTTGTCCGATTTGCGACGGGGCAGAGCCAGTCGCAAATCCCTTTACGCCCAGAACGCCGGCGGCGATTCCGAAAGTCGTCGCGCCGGGGGGCTACGCGCGGCAAACGCCGGCAAACACCGCTCGCGCGGTGGCGATGGCCATTGAGGATGGCCTCGACGCGATGGAACTGGATGTTCGCCGCACGAAGGATGGCCGGCACGTGATCTTCGACGCCGATCAACTCGACGGTAAATCGTCGGGCACCGGCCCTCTGCGCGAGCAAACATTGGCTGACTTGCAGGCCCTGGATTTTGGCAGTTGGTTCGCCAAACGTTTTGCTGGTGCGAAGATCGTCACGCTCGGTGAATGTCTGGATATGGCGCGCGGAAAAGCTGGCCTGGTACTGGTCGGCCGCGATGTCGAGCCCGAGGCGTTCGCCCGTGAAATCCTAGCGGCGGAAATGGCCGATCAAGTTGTCGTATCGGCAACGGACGACGTTCTCTCGCGTTTAAGGGAGTTATCCGCTGGCAAGATTCGAACACTTAGACCACTTCCGGCCGATCAGGATGCAAAGGAGTGGCTTGCCGTAGGAATCGCCGGTAAGGAGCCTGAGGTTGCGCTTGTTCCAGCTGCTAAAGCGACGACGGAAACGTGCGATACGTTGCACACGAAGCAGGTTTGCGTCGTCAGCGATGCGCGCGGTCCAAACGATAATCCCGAGGGTTGGGACAGGCTGTTGGCGGCCCACGTTGACATTGTGCGCACCGATCGGCCGGAAGAATTTCTTGCGCATGCGATATCTCTTCGGACAGCAAATCGTACAGTCAAATATGCGGCGCATCGTGGCGCACTTCGTTACGCTCCAGAAAATACCGTTGCGTCACTCGATGCGGCGGCGAAGCTGCATGCTGATTTCGTCGAAATCGATGTCCACACAACAAGCGACGGCGGATTGTTCTTGCTGCACGACGGCACGCTCGACCGTACGACCAATGGGCGTGGTCGCGTCAGGCAGGCCACGAACGAGGTGATGCGCGGGCTGGACGCCGGCAGTTGGTTCGGCCTACCGTTCGCCGGTGCAGCCGTGCCAGAGCTAGACGGCTATCTGGCCAAGTTTCCCTCGTCAATGGGGCTCTACTTCGATGCCAAGGACATCACCCCCGAGGAGCTGGCCGCCGCAGTTGCGAAGCACAATCTCGTCGAGCGAACGGTTGTCTATCAGGGGCCCGTTTATCTCGAGAAGCTGAAGCAAATCAATCCGGCAATTAGGACGCTAGCTCCGGTTGCCGCTGCAAGCCACGTTGATACCCTCGCCAAGCGATTCAAACCTTATGCCGTGGATACCGCTTGGAAATTACTGTCGCCCGAATACATCAAGCACTGCCACGAACTGGACATCAAGGTTTTTTCCGACGCGAAAGGGGACACGACGATTGAGCAATATCGTCAGGCAATCGAGTGGGGCATCGACCTGATCCAGACCGATCACCCGCTACGTTTGTGGCGCGCCATCGATCAGCTCTAGGTGAAATAATTTCAACACGCGAAGCACATGCCAACTTCTCGCAAGCCACGACTTCTGGTGATCGGCGCCACAGGCTTTGTCGGCGCGCATGTCGTGCGTGCCGCGCAGCCGCACTACGACGTTATCTCCGGTGCCCGACAAACCGCGCCGGATGATTCCTCGGTTGCCGTGGATATTACAAACGCCGAGAGCGTCCGCGCCGCCTTTGAGCAGGCCCACCCCGATGCGGTAATCCTCACAGCCGCGCTGGCTGACATCGATCGCTGCGAGCGCGAGCAGGAATTCGCCGAACGGGTAAACCTTCACGGCCCGCGTTATGTCTCTGAGGAATGTCGGCGGCTCGGGGCGAGACTACTTTTCACTTCGACGGATGCGGTTTTTGATGGCTTGCTGACCGTCTATCCCGAGGATGCCACGCCGACGCCGGTAAACTTCTACGGCCGTACGAAGGCCAGGGCCGAGGCCGCGATCGCCGAGTTGCTTCCCACGGCCACGATCGTGCGCGTGTCGCTCGTTCTGGGGCGCGGACTGCGCCCCGGCACGAACTCGTATATCGACAAGTTGGCCACATCTTTCGCCGCGGGAACGAAAGTGGTGACGCCGACGTTCGAATATCGCAATCCGATCGACGTCAGCACGCTGGCGGGCATACTCGTCGAGTTGGCCGGTCGCGAAGTGAGGGGCATTTTCCACGTCGGCGCATCGGATAAGATTGTCCGCTATGACCTGGCGCGACGCGTGGCTGTGGCGCTGGGAGCATCACCCGATTTGGTTGTGCCGCAGTCCGCACCCACGCCGGGCCGGGCGCCACGCGGGATCGACGACTTTTTGGTTTGCCGGCGACTGCCCGAGTTGATCGGCTTCGTCCCGCCCACATGTCAGCAAGTTATTGAAAGAGCCGTGCATGGAACTGCCTAAGGCTGTTCACGAACTCGAATTCAACCACGGTTCCGTATACGGGCCTGAGGAGGCCGAGGCGCTGCGCCAAGTGCTGGCGACGAGCGCGCCGTCGTGCGGGCCGAAGGTCAAGCAGTTCGAGGATGCGTTCGCCGCCTTTTGCGGCACACGCCACGCCTTGGCCGTATGCAATGCCACGGCCGGGCTCGAGCTGGCCATGATCGCGGCCGAAGTCGGGCCAGGGGACGAGGTCATCACGACGCCCTTGAGTTGGATCTCGACAGCTAACGCGATCGCCGCGCGCGGTGCGAAGGCCGTCTTCGCCGACATCGACCCACGAACCTTGAACCTCGACCCGCAATCGGTCGCCGCGAAAATTTCGCCGCGCACGAAGGCGATCTTGCCAGTGCATCTTTACGGTCAATGTTGCGAGATGGATGCGCTCGTGGCACTCGCCCGGCCGCGCGGAATTAGAATCGTCGAAGATTGCGCCCATGCCCCGGGGGCTCTTTACAAAGGGCGTAAAGCCGGGGCGCTGGGCGATATCGGCGTCTTTAGTTTTCATCAACAAAAGAACATGGTCACCCTCGGCGAAGGGGGCATGGTCACGACCAATGACCCGCAGTTGTTCGAGCGGCTGCTCTCGTATCGATCGTTGTGCTGCCTGACCTATGACCCAAAGGGAAAGTATCTGCCGATCGACGAGCGCGAGCGGCCAATGGGCAAGCGCTACTGGATGCTCGATTTCGCGGATGTCGGGTACAACTTTCGTATGACCGACGCCCAGGCTGCCGTCGGCCTGGTGCAATTGGCGAAGCTCGACCAACTGAACAAACGCCGCCGCGATATCGCGACACAGTACACTGCGGGCCTGGCCGGTATTGCGGGCCTCACATTGCCGTACGTCTCGCCCGACGTCGAGCACACGTTTCACATCTACTGCGTACTGATCGAGAAAGAGTTCCCACTATCGAAGGAAGACTTCATGTGGGAACTGTATACGAAGAAGAAGATCAAAGTCTGGTCGCATTACATGCCTATGCATTTGACGGCGGCTTACCGCGCGAAAGGGCACCGTGAAGGGGAATGTCCACAGGCCGAATCGCTTTTCCATAAGTATGTCAGCTTGCCGATTCATCCCCGGCTAACAGACGAGGGGATTCGATACCTGATTGATGCGATTCGATCCTTAGCATGAACGATTTTTTGCAAACCGTCAGATCGTTGCAGCGGGGCGAAGAGCTGTTTTCGCTTGCGTCGTCGGTGTTTGTCGCGCGGGCGCCGGGTCGCCTGGATTTGATGGGGGGCAACGACGATTACACCGGTGGTATGGTGTTCGAAGCTACGATCCGTGAAGCCACGTGGGCTGCCGTGCAGTTGCGCCGCGATCAGCGGATCGTCTTCGTGAATCCGCAATTGGCAGCGCTCGGGTGGCAGGCGCGGGTTGAGTTTTCTTTCGAAGAACTGAGCGACGAAGCGCGTGTGCGAGCATTGGTGAACCGTGATCCGGCGATCCGTTGGACGGCGTATGTCCTGGGATTGTTCTATTGGCTGCGCAGGCAATCACCGGACATTGTGCGGCGCGGCGCCACGGTACTGATTGATTCCGACGTGCCGTTGAATAAGGGAGTCAGCTCGTCGGCCGCGATCGAGGTGGCAGTGATGAAGGCCGCGGCGAGCGCCTACGGCGTGCCGCTCGCCGGAGTCGAGCTGGCAGAATCGTGCCAATGGGCCGAGAACGTTGTGGCCGAAAGTGCCTGCGGCATCATGGATCAAATCGCTGTCGTACTGGGGGATGAGGGGTGCGTGCTGCCGCTTGTCTGCCAACCATGCGTCCCGCAACCGCTGGTGCGACTGCCAGCCGGTTTGACTTGCTGGGCGATCGACTCGGGCGTGTCGCACGCGGTCACCGGCATCGAATACGAGGCGGCCCGCGCAGCGGGATTCATGGGCTACAAGATGATTTGCGATTTCGAAGGATTGACGGTTCGGCCGGATCTCGATTCGCGCATCCCACGCTTCACCGATGATCGCTTTGCCGGTTATCTGGCGAACCTGTCCCCCTCGCGGTTCCGGGAACGCTACGAGAGCAAGCTGCCCGAGCGAATGACCGGCGCGGAATTTCTGCAGGTCGCACAGGACCACGTCGATCCGTTCACACGGTGCCGACCCGAGATTAACTATGCCGTTCGTGCCTGCACTCGCTACGCCGTGGAAGAAAATGAGCGAGTTCGCCTGTTTGCCGAGCTGGCCCGCGGTGCGGACGCCGACGACCTGTGCCCTGCCGCGACGCTGATGGGTGAATTGATGTACCAGTCGCATCACGGCTATACCGAAACAGGTCTCGGCAACGAAGCCACGGACTTGCTGGTGCGGTTAGCTCGTGAACAGGGGCGCGAGCGTGGAATCTTCGGCGCCAAGGTCACCGGCGGAGGAGCCGGCGGCACCGTGGCGGTGTTGGGGTTGGCGGAACGCGAAGACGCGTTCGATTGCCTGGTCGAGCATTACTCTCGGGCCCGCGGTGCAAAGCCATACGTGTTCCGGGGCAGCTCGCCGGGTGCGGACCATTTCGGTGTGATCGAGGTTACGGCCGCTTCATCTTGATCTCGGTAGTGAACGGCTCGTGCAGTATTGAGTTTGCGATCGCCGGTGCTTGTCATGCGCCTCGATGAAGCTAAAACTGCACGAAAGCGGCCGAGGCGGCGCCGCGAACAGATTCAGTTTCCGTGTGCTTTCCACCGCCGCAAAACGGAGTACTCATAATGGCTACGATGCGCGCTGCACGAGTTGCGAAACCAAAAGGCCCTTTTGAGCTAGTCGAAGTTCCGGTGCCGGAGCCAACGCCGGGCACGGTTCGCATCAAGGTGGAAGCCTGCGGCGTTTGCCACAGTGATTCGGTGGTCAAGGAAGGGTTGTTTCCAAACATCCCTTATCCACGGATACCGGGGCACGAAGTATCAGGGGTGATCGATAAGCTAGGCGTAGGCGTCAAAAGCTGGAACGCTGGCGATCGTGTGGGAGTCGGCTGGAATGGCGGATACTGTTCATATTGCGAGCCTTGCCGGCGTGGCCAATTCTTCGCGTGTCAAAATGGTTTGACGACCGGCATCTCGTTTGATGGCGGCTATGCCGAATACATGATTGCGCCGGCCAGCGCCGTGGCGGCAGTCCCCGACGGAATGTCTCCCATCGACGCGGCACCACTGATGTGCGCGGGCATCACAACCTTCAACGCGTTGCGTAACAGCGGTGCGCGGTCGGGAGACCTTGTCGCGGTTCACGGCCTGGGAGGCCTCGGGCACTTGGGAGTGCAATACGCCGCGAAGATGGGCTTTTACACGGTCGCAGTCGCGCGTGGGCAGGATAAGAAAGAGTTGGCGGCGAAGCTCGGCGCCTCGCTCTACATCGATAGCCAATCGCAGGATGCGGCCGTTGAGCTCATGAAGCTTGGCGGCGCGAAAGCGATCCTGGCCACGGTGACCGACGGCAAGGCGATGAGCTCGATCGCCGCTGGCCTGGGCATTAACGGCACGATGATGGCCATCGGCGTTACCGATTCGATGGAGATATCGCCCATCCGAATGTTGACCACTTCGCAAGCCGTGAAGGGCTGGTATTCGGGAACGTCAATCGATACGCAGGACACGCTGGCTTTCAGCGCTCGGACCGGCGTGGCATCGATGAACGAGTACTATCCTTTGTCGCGCGTGAACGAGGCCTACGAGCGGATGATCACGGGCAAGGCACGGTTCCGCGTCGTGCTTACCATGGGGAAGTGATCAGCGGAGAATTGATCGACTGCCGAACAGGCCGCCAACTGGCTAGAAATTAGTTCGGGCGCTATCGACCGAACTCCTTGAGGGGCAGTCGTTTTGGTCAACGAGTCGCGATCTAGCGGGGGGTAAGGCGTCGCTGCTACCACGCTAGATTCTTCCGAAAATCTTGTTGACACACGGTTTGGCACTCGATAGTAATATCAGAAGAGAATAAGAATTCTGATTCCGGTTCCATGTTCTGTGGCCCGGTTTTGAATTCGGGCAGAAAACAGAATGAGAATTCCGGTTCCATTTTTCTCCAAAACCGGTTTTGGCTTACGCCAAGATAGCACTTAATGAATCGCCTTCTCTCCAAAGTCGAATGGGTTCGTCCTCCGCGGCAAACCCGTAGCCAGGAGACGCTCGAACGTCTGCTGGACGCGGCTGAGGAAGTGTTTGGCGAGCGCGGTTTCGAGGCGGCAACGGTGGCCGAGGTAGTGCGCCGCGCACGCTCGAGTGTGGGAGCGATGTACGCTCGCTTCACCGATAAGGACGCGCTGCTGAGCTGCTTGCACGAACGGTTTTGCGAAGAGGCTTTGGCAACCGCCGATTTGGCGCTTGATACCGAGCGCTGGGATGGGGCGTCGATCGCCGAGATTTTCGCCGAGGTGATCCCGTTTCTGGTGGCGGTCTATCAGGAGAAGAAGGGGTTGGTCCGTGCCTTTATAGTGCGCGGCACCAATGATCCCGAGTTCGCTGAAACTGCCAGCCGGTTGGGGAAGTACATTTCGCAGCGGTTGACGGAATTGGTTCTCGACCGGCGTGGCGAGATCACGCATCCTGACCCCGTCGTGGCGGTGGACTTTGGGCTGCGCATGATGTTCGACACGCTCGATCAATCGACGCTGTTCGCCGGCGTCGAGCGTTCGGCTCATCCGCTTTCGCCGCAGCAAACTGCCCGAGAATTGATTCGTTTGTACCTAAGTTATCTTGGCGTCGAGCGAACACTACCTGAGCAGGGTGTGTCCGACGAAGAGGTCAGCAGCCAAATCGTGTGATTGATATCGTGTCCGATGCACGCGACACGATCAGAAGATAGCGTTCCGAATCACGAGCATTCCGACCGACGTTTGACAGGAGATACGAGGATGAAGGCCAGGATTCTTTCGTTGTGCCTGCTGGTCGGCTTGGCGCCTTCGCTTGCACTTGCTGCGGAAAGCGCACTGGTCGGCAAGAAGATTTCGAACTTCACCGGCCGTGATTTCCGCGGCAAGGAAGTCGCCTTGGCGGATCTTGCCGAGAGCAAGGCCGTGGTGGTCATCTTCCTGGGTACGGAATGCCCGCTGGCCAAGTTGTACGGACCGCGGCTTGTCGAGTTGCAGAAGGAATTTGCCGATAGGGGCGTTTCCTTCATTGGCGTCGATTCGAATCGCCAGGACCTGGGGACCGAAGTGGCCCATTACGCTCGTGAGGCGGCGATCGAATTCCCCTTGCTGAAAGATGCCGGAAATGTGATTGCCGATCAATTCGGAGCTCAGCGCACGCCCGAGGCATTTGTCCTCGACAAGAATGGCGCCGTGCGCTATCACGGTCGCATCGACGATCAATATGGATTCATGGGCAAGGGAATCGCCTACCAGCGCACCGAACCGATTCGCCGTGATTTGGCCGAGGCGTTGACCGAGCTTCTGGCCGGCAAGGAAGTTTCCCAGCCCGAGACGCCGCTGCAAGGTTGCTTGATTGGCCGGGTCAAGGAACCGGTCGCCGACAGCGACGTGACCTATTCGAATCAGGTCGCGCGAATCTTCAACGCCAATTGCGTCGAATGTCATCGCCCGGGACAGATCGCTCCGTTCCCGCTGACCTCTTATGACGAAGCGGTGGGTTGGGCTGATATGATTCAAGAGGTTGTACAAGAACGCCGCATGCCTCCTTGGCACGCTGATCCCGCGGTGGGCACGTTCAGCAACGATTGCCGCTTGAGCGACGCGGATCTGGCCACGATCGAGAAGTGGGTCAAGAATGGCGCACCCGAGGGAAATCCGAAGGATCTGCCCGAGGCGCCGAAATTCACAGACGGCTGGCAAATTCCACAGCCGGATCAGATTATCTACATGGCCGACGAGCCGTACGATGTCCCAGCCGGAGGGACGGTTGAATACCAGCGATTTGTCATCGATCCAGGCTGGACCGAGGACAAGTGGATCAAGGCGATGGAATGCCGTCCGGGCAATCACGCCATCGTGCATCACATTATCGTGTACGTGATCCCGCCAGGCGTGGCGCCCACCGGTCGCGCCGGCCGTTTGCAAACGAATTGGCTGGGGGCATTCGCACCTGGCTTGCGTCAGGAACCGCTTAAAGAAGGCTATGCTCGCTATGTGCAGAAGGGTTCGAAGCTGCTCTTCGAAGTGCATTACACGCCCAACGGTGTCGCTCAGCCGGACCGCAGCTATGCTGGCTTTGTCTTTGCCGATCCGGCGACCGTGAAGAACGAAGTGGCGGTGCAGAACGCCGGCAACTTCACCTTCAAGATTCCGCCGCAGGATCCCAACTACGAAGTCGAAAGCGAATTCGTGTTCCGTCAGAACGCGACGCTCTTGACGATCTCGCCACACATGCATGTGCGCGGCAAGGATTTCTTCTACGAATTAATCTATCCCGATGGAAAGAAGGAAACTCTCCTGTCGGTGCCGAGGTACGACTTCGGTTGGCAGACCACGTACTGGCTGACCGAGCCGAAGCAAATCCCGCGCGGCGCAAAGATGCACTGCGTGGCCCACTTCGACAACTCGCCGGATAATCTGGCCAATCCCGATCCGAACGCCACCGTCGCTTGGGGCGAGCAGACTTGGGAAGAGATGATGTTCGGCTGGTTCGAAATGGCGCTGACGGATCAAGATCTGACCGCGCCAGCGACCGATTCGGCCTTGCGAGTGAAAGAGTTCTTGAAGCAGGCCGAAGGTGACGTTCTGCAAGTTGACGAGCAGTTAAAGCAGATGGCCGGCAAGGCGCTTGAGACGCCCAAGAGTTGGGAACTGGTCACGTGGCAAATCTTGGAGTTGGTGCCACAGGTGGACCGCGTTTGCATTACGACCGTCGACGGCGACAAGCTCCGCCTGAAGATGGTGCAGGACCGCATCGGGCTGAAGACGCCATTCCACAGCACTTCGACGGTCGCCAAGGCCGAGGGTGAGGCGCTTGCTGATTACGCCCTGGGTGACAAAGTGGTCGTCAACGATTCGCTGACGAACGTCAAGGGGCCGACGATGAACAAGATGGCGAAGAAGGATATTCATTCGAGCATGCACGTGCCCGTGCAGATCGATGGGCAGCGTTGCACGATGAACTTCTGGAGCACCGAGGAAGGGGCGTTCCCGCCGCAAGCGGCGCAAATCCTCGAGCAGATCGCGCGGCTGGTGGCCGAAGGGTCGCAAGCGAAATAGCCGCGTAAGCATATTCAGGTGGACCGCCACGCCAGTGCCCCGTGCGTCGCTCTATAGGACGCGCGGGGCACGCTTTTTTTGACAGCGATCGAATCCTGGCTGGCGAGAGTTTTTCGAACCTCGGTTCAGCAGCCGTCCCTGGCATCGCGCCAGGCCAGCCGTGCGGCCTGGATTATCTTCAGAAGCGGCGTTCCTTCGAGCTCGGCCTGGTCAGCCAGGCGTTCGAGCAATTCGCCGTAACGATTCGTGTGCAATAGTCTGGCGACCGCAATTGCCAGACGGCGGACGTCCGGCTCGACATACGTGTCGATCGCCAGCGCCGCCACGGCGTCGAAGATGGCGGGCGCTTCGATGACGGGCGGGATGAGCCTGCCTGCAGCACGCGGTTCGTCGAGCATCTCATCTTCGGCAAAAAAATGACCCGTCTGAGCGGCAGCTATGCCGCTGGGCGACGAACGGACATCGCTCAGGTTACGGTGGATCGCAACCAACGAGGCCAGTGCGATGTGCTTGTTGCGAGACTGAGCCAGCTTCGCGAGCGGCAGCAAGTATTCGTCAGCATCCACGAGGCCGGCCGCCTCGACGGCGTCCGCCAAGAGCGGATGCCGATCATCGTTCAGAATGGCCAGTAGTTGGGCCTTGGCCTCGGCGTTGCCAATCGCGGCAAGAGCGCCCAGCGTCACGGCATACCAATGTCGATCAGGTCGTGCCGCGACGATCTCGGAGAGTTCATTCGTCGTGCGTGGATCGTTGAGGGCTACCAATACCAATAAGGCTTGCGGCGTGTGGGTTCGATCGGCCAAATGCTCGGTCGCAAGCGCATAGCCGTCCGCGATCTGGTGTCGGGCCAGCAATCGTGCCATGCGCAACTTATTGGCCAGGTTGGGTTCCGTCTTCAGCAGCGGACGAGTTTCACGGGCTGCGAGCGGTGAATCGATGTTTTCCAGGGCCGTCAGCGCAAGTTCTCTCAAGCGATGATCGTCGTCTCGCATCCATCTCATCAGGACGGGCACGGCCTGATCGTCTCGCAACTGTCCCAGGGCCCTGGCCAGATGATACCGGTCCGCCGGCGATAGCTCGTCTTGATGGGCAGCATGCAAAAGGTAAGCGAGACTCGCCGTGCTGCGCCTGCGTCCTAAGGGCTCCATTTCGGCTTCGAGTGACTGCTGGGCGATGATGGAATGGTTCAATCGCTCGATGAGTGATCGTTCGGCTTGCGTCCAGCTGAGTCTTTCCGCGGCGCGCGCATAAGCGGTTTCATACGCCGGAAGCTCATCGAGCGGCAGCCTGGCCAAGGCATCATTTACCGCCGCGATCGCTGCGGGCGATTTCGATCGGGACAGAGCGGTGGCCGCGGCGGTCTGTTCGGCGTGAGTCCCGGCCTTGGTAAGCTGGCCTATCAGCCAGTCGTCAGCCCAGGGTATGACGATATTTCTTGCGCGCAAATACCCCAATGCGTCGATCGCGGCCACACGGTCGACGGTCCTGATCGCATGGCGAGGATTGCAGCCCTCGAATGGCTGGACGGTCAGGGCATCATGCAGCGCATCGACCACGACTTGCCAGTCAAACCCGCCGCCGGATGTATGGTAATTCGCAAGAGCGTTGCGAAGTGCCTTGAGCGCGGCGGCGCACACCGCAGGGGGCTGCCGGGCCGTTAATTGAGCCAGCACAGGTAGCGCCCGCGGATCGGCCGCAGCCCAGTCAGCTCGAGTCTGCAGGCTGGTTAATAGTGGCACGGCGGCCAGTCCGTCGGTTGTGTGCAGTCGATCCACAAGCAGCTTGGCTCGCTCGCGACGCGAACGCGCATCGGTGACCTTGATCAATGTTTCGACAGTTGCCACCAGCGGATCTTCGGGCCCACTGAGCAGCGGAACGCGCTCCGCGAACGTGGTTGTGCCGGGGGACGCCGATACGCAACCCATGTTCTGCAAACCCTGCTGTTGCACCAGGATCAACAGGCGAAATTCGCCTTCCTTTAAAGGGCAGCCGAGCACCGGGTCTTCGGCGGGACAGCCCAGGTCGGCGTTCGTCATAGCGAGTTGATCGCGCTGAAAGATGCCTTTAAGTCGACGAACGGACTGAAAGCGGTATTCGCGCAAAGCCACGTCCGTCTTCGCTCCTTCGACAACCGTCAGGCTGCTGATGTTAACGACGCGGGCTACCACGACCAGGTGCGCCTGGCTGACGCTTGGTTCGAGATCCCAGCCGTCAAATCCTTCTTGTGCTGCGCGTGATGCCCCTGTCAAACCAAACACCATACCGATCGCGAGAACAAAGCAAGTTGATTGAACCGAAGGAACGCGCCTGTTTGCGTGGAACATCACTTCAACCCTCCCAGATGATGATTAATGACGACTGAATGCGCTACGTGGCGAGCTCCGCGGCACGCTCAGACGGTTCCAAGTCTCGGCAACTATTCTGATGTGAGTGTGCGCCGGTTCGTGGGTCTTACGGTCCGGTCAATCGCGAAACTACGAGGGGCAACAGAACGTAGAGGGCTGCTGATCAGTTATCATCGGCGGGACCAGTGGTGAATCGGGGCAGAGCATCGAAAACGGCAACTTGCCTGCAGCTGGCTTCACTTCGATTGGTCCTCGCGACGGCATAGGATTGGGGTCACAGCTTCCGTATGTGATGGGACGTTCGTTGGCCGACGCCGCGACAGGCGCAGCGGCTTGTGGGCGACGAATGACGCCATAACGCAATTCGCAGGGAAGCAGGGCCAATGCGATCGGAAATAGGCACGCGGCCGCTAGGCTGTGGCGCTGAGCGCGCGGACGGGTGTTGAGAATCGCTCTCAGCCGCGCTTCGACATTCTGGGCGACAGTAATCGCGGTCACGGGCGGCATCGCCGACTGCGGCAGTGGATGGGCGAAATCCAGCACATCCAGCAGCAGGCAGGCATAATCGCGACGTGACTGCGGTAGACGGGCCACAACCGCGGCGTCGCAGCACGTTTCCTCGCAGGCGCGCAATTGCCTGCCAATCGCGCCGGCAACTGGCAGCCACCAAAAGACGATGCCGACCGTCAATTCCAGCAGCCGTATCAGATGATCCCTGTGTTTGAGATGAATCAGTTCGTGAAGCAGCAGTGCGGCACGTTGTGATGGTTGAAGTTGTTCGATCAACGTCTTGGGCAACAACATTTGCGGCCCGTGCCAACCTGGGATGACTAGCGGCGGCAACCGGCCGGGCACGACTCGGATCAGTGGCGGGCGGCGCATGGAAAGTTCCGCGGCCAACTGATCTGCCAGCGCCTGCCATTCCCTTGGCGCGGATGATACCCCGGCGATCAGTCCCTGAAAGTGCGCCCAGCGGCGCCATGCGGTCCACGCCCTCGTGCTGGCTCCTGCAGACCAGACGGCCAGTAACAGCCACGGCAGCAACTCGCTTAACGTTCCCTGTTCTTGGAGATGTATTCCGCAGGCGCAGGTGCCCAGCAGGCACGCCATCAGCCCAGGTGATTCAGCGAGCGGAATGCTTACCAACGGAGGCGTCACTAATTTGACAAGTACCAGCACCCACAGCGCTCGGGCAATGGCCGCGGACCGCAAATGATGCTGAGCGACGTAGGCCAACAGCGCCAGCAACGACGCCAGCACGACATTCGAGATGATGCACGACAGCCACGACATACTGCACCTCCGCTAACGATTTTTACGGGTGTCAGGGACCCTGCGCGCCGGGTTCTTCATCGAGCAAGCGGCGCAAGTGGGCTCGTTCCTTCGCAGTAAGCTCGCCCGTTTCAACAAGGCAGGTCAAAAGCGGCGCCATCGAGCTGCCCCCCAGGCTTTCGGCCAGGCGACGCAGTTCCCCCCCGATCAAATCGTCCCGTCCAATCAGGGGCGAAAAAAGCCAGCTGGCTCCTTCCTTGCGACGGCGCACAAGACCCTTTTCCGCGAGGCGCGTGAGCAGCTTTTGGACGGTGGCAAACTTCGACTCGCCCCCAGCGGGATAGAGCGCATCACGCAGTTCGCGGATGGCTGCCTCACCGTTTTCCCATAGAGCCTCGAGCACCTTGAGCTCGGCCCCCGTGGCGGCGGGTATGGGCTTTTTCTTCATCGAATCGTCCCGATTCGCGAATAGGCGGCGTCAGCTTCGTGCCACCGGCGGAACTTCACAAGACGCCGTGTCTTGTAGTAATGCTAGACAATTTGTCTTGTGCGTCAAGAGATCGACCGCACATTTCTGAAAACTTGCCAGAGTGTATCGAGGGTGACGTCAGCTTGAACCCGTGAGGAGTCGCGAGTACAAGTGCAGCCATGCAAAAATTCGACGTTGCAATCATTGGCGCGGGAATTGTCGGGCTGGCCACGGGCTATCAGCTGGGGCGGCGGTATCCTCAGTTGCGGGTTCTGATCCTGGAAAAAGAGAAGGATCTTGCCCAGCATCAAACGGGGCATAATTCGGGCGTCCTACACTCCGGCATTTACTACAAGCCAGGGTCGCTCAAGGCCACGAATTGCCGTGCCGGCAAAGCCGCGATGGAGGCTTTTTGCCGCGAAGAGGGAATTCCCTTCGATATCTGCGGCAAAGTGATCGTGGCTGTCGCCGAAGACGAATTGCCGGCGCTGGAACGCATCTACGAGCGCGGCGTGGCGAACGGCGTCGGAGTAGAAATGATCGACCGGGCACGGCTGGCCGAGCTCGAGCCGCACGCCGCTGGCGTCCGCGCGATCCACGTCCCCGAGGCTGGCATTGTCGACTACCCGCAAGTCTGCGTTCGCCTGGCCGAACATGTCCGTCGCAATGACGGACAGATCGTGAACGGAGCGCGGGTCACAAGCATGCGTGCTGCCAGTGACGAGGTGCAGATCGAGACAACAGCCGGCACTTATTCGGCGCGTTATGTCGTGAATTGTGCCGGCCTGCAGTGTGACCGGGTGACCAAAATGAGCGGTCAGACGCCAGCGGCCAAGATTGTTCCCTTTCGAGGCGAGTACTTCGAGCTACTGCCCGAGGCTCAGCATTTGTGCCGGAATCTGATTTATCCCACGCCCGATCCGGCGTTCCCGTTTCTGGGGGTCCATTTCACGCGGATGGTTCATGGCGGCGTTGAGTGTGGGCCGAACGCCGTGTTGGCCATGGCCCGCGAGGGCTATCGCAAAACCGATATCAACCTGGCGGACCTAGTCGAATCGCTAACCTACCCGGGCTTCTTGAAACTGGCCGCGAAGTATTGGCGCACCGGCATGGGCGAGATGTGGCGCAGCATCAGCAAGCGAGCCTTCGTTAAAGCGCTGCAACGGCTCGTGCCTGAGATTCAGGAGGAGCACCTTGTCGCGGCGCCCGCCGGCGTGCGGGCACAAGCCCTGTTGCGCGATGGCAGCATGGTCGATGATTTCCTGATTCAGGATGGGCCGCGCGTCGTCAACGTGCAGAATGCCCCTTCGCCGGCAGCAACCGCTTCGCTGAACGTGGGGAGCCTGATCGTCGATCATTTGGCCTCTCGAATGGCATAAGAAGCACGAAGTCGAGACGTAAGGTCGATGCCCTGTATCGTCGCCACTCGATATACTGGTGGTATGTTCAGATACCGCCTTCGAGCAGTGCTCGTTGCATCACATTCGCTGCTAAATCGACGCTCAATTAAGGATTCAAACAATGAACGCTCATCACATTTCGCGATGTCTTCTCGCGGGCTTATTGGTAGGGCTGGCGTTGGCAGGCGGCGTGCCATTGGGACTTGCCCAAGCCAAAGAAGACGAGAAGGATGCCGCGGCGTCCGCCGATAAGCCGCTCGATAAGGAGGCGCTTGAGCAACGCTTCGAAGAAACGATGTCCGGCGCCACGCTGGTCGGTACCTTTACCGTCACGGGACAGACGGACAAGAAACTGCACGAAGAGCGATATACGATTGAAAGCGTGAAGAAGGTCGGCGAGGATAAGTGGCTATTCAAGTCGCGCATCCAATATGGGACACATGATCTGACGGTCCCCTTGGCTTTGGACGTCAAATGGGCCGGCGATACGGCGGTCATCACACTCACTGATATGCCGGTGCCCGGCTTTGGCAAGTTCACCTGTCGCGTGCTGGTGTTCCGCGATGAGTATGCCGGTACTTGGGACGGCGGGGATCACGGCGGCCACCTTTTCGGACGCATCGAAAAGAAAGGAACAGCGGCCGAGGCGAAACCGGCCGAGAAGTCGACTGGCGAGAAGCCGTAGTTATTGCCGGCCACGTGAGCTAGTTCGCTGCAATTAGCGCGGCTGTCGTGGCCAACATCGCTGCAGCGGTTTCGACGCGAAGGATCCGTGTGCCGAGATCGACAGCCGTCCAGCCGGCAGCGTTCGCCATAGTCGTCTCGTCGTCGGTCAGTCCCCCTTCGGGGCCGACAATCAGCGAAAACCCAGCGACTGATCCGTTGCCAGTTTCACGCCCGAACTGGCTGATCGAAAGCGGCGCCCCGGGGTGGGCGAAGATGCGTTTCGAGTCCACCGGCGCCTGGCTAACGAATTCGCGAAACTCTCGCGGCGTACTTATGGCCATCAGTCGATTTCGACCGCATTGCTTCGCGGCCTCGATCACAGCACGTTCGAGCCGTTCGAGCGTGCTGCCGGTGGGCTGAGCGACGCCGCGCGTGGTGATCAGCGGCACAAAGGTCGAGACACCCAGTTCGACGAGCTTCTCGATCAACCATCGCTGTCGGTCTCCTTTCGGCAAAGAGACGGCCATCGTCACTGGGATGGGCAGTTCGCGCTCGATGGCGTGATGCGACAGCACGCAGAGTTGCACAGCGGCACGATCGACACGAGTCACTTCGGCCAGGTACTCGCCGCCGCGCCCGTCGAACAGCGTGACCTGCTGTCCTGGCTTGCCTCGCATGACGTGCGCCAGGTGATGGGCTTCGGCTGCTAGCAGCGTGGCTTGAGTGCCGGCAATTGGCTGTTCTACGAAGTATCGCTGTGTCATGCCGTCGCAGGCGTTGGGATTGGGTCAAGTTTAGTTTCATATCTTACCGAAACCTGAAGAGTCACGGAATTGTCTGAGTCCGCCGACCTCGATAGTCGGCACCAAAGGCAGCAGCCGCGCGTCCCATCTACCGTGATCTCATTCGCGCGTGGCGTTGACAACCCGCTCCGCACCAAGGGTGCGCCGGAACAAGCAGGAAGCGAGCCCAGGCATGTACCTCGCCCATTGGCAATTGCGCGAAGCGCCCTATCGCAACGCGATCGATCCGGCTTATTTTTTTCAAAGCCTGACGCACGACGAGGCGCTCGCCCGGTTGCACTTCCTGGTAGACGGCGATCACCGCGGCGGACTGCTGTTGGGAGATGCCGGCAGCGGCAAGTCGCTGCTACTAGAAGTACTTGCCAGGCAGCTTCGCAAAATTGGCGTGACCGTCGCGAAGTTCAGCTTGCTGGGGCTCGACAAACACGAATTGCTGGCCAACCTGGCCGCGTGCTGGGGGCTCGATGTCTCGCCAGGGGAGGAAGCTGCTGTGCTTTGGCGGCTCGTGCTCGACACGATCGCCGCGCAACATATCGAGAGTCAACGCAACGTTGTGCTGCTGGACGACGTTGACGAAGCGACGCCCGAGGTCCTAGCTCAGGTGTTGCGTCTGATGCAAACTGACGTCGCGACGCAGCCGGCGGCAACGTTGATCCTGGTGGCGCGTCGTGCTCGAGTCGCACAGTTGGGTGATCGGCTGCTGGAGCTTGCGGACCTGCGCGTCGACCTGATGCCCTGGAACGCCGACGATACACAGCACTACTTGGAGCATGGTCTGGCACGCGCTGGACGTCTGGAACAAACGTTCACGCCCGACGCCATTGCACTATTGGCCGAACTGTCGCAAGGCGTCCCGCGCAACGTCGTGCAACTGGCGGATCTATCGCTTATTGCGGCGGCAGGGCAGGAACTGTCCGAGGTCGACGCCCACACGGTTCATGCCGTGTATCACGAATTAGGCGTCGTGCAACGCATGGCCGAAGCGCACTGACGAAGTCACGCGGGCGCGCGACCTCTCAATGCCAGGGTGCCGTCTTCAGAATCGCGATTTGCCCTGCGTGGTACAGATCGTGATGAATGAGGACGTGTAACAGCTCCTCCCAGCTTCCTTCGCTGTCACCCCCCGCGACTTCATTAACGGTGACCAGTTGGTCATCCGATAGCTTTGCCACAGCCGTTTCGAGAGTCTTTTGAGACTCGTTCAAACGCGCAACCGCATCTTGCCAGGCGGCCTCGCTCGTGTCGGGAATAGGCGGCCAGTTTTCTTCGGGCGACAGTCTTCGCCCCGGCCCGCTCAGGCGTCGACATACCTCGTCCTTCCAGGCCGTGACGTGTAGCACGAGTTGCCAGATGCTGTGCGAACCCACGGCCGCCGGCGCCGCAGCTTGAGGGGCCGTGATGTCCGCTAATAATTCCGCGACGGCCGGACCATGCCATGCCGGGCCGAAATGGGCCTTGTGAAGCAACTCACCGAGACGTGCGACGGCCGTCATCGTTGCGCCCTCGGGGGACTTGTCTATAATCGAGCAGTGCAGCGAAAGGAATCTTTGCAGAGTGTTTGAGCGATGTCGATAGTTTCCTCGGAACATGACTCCGCGACGATCACGCCTGCGAAAGGTCATCAGTACCTAGCGCCGCGCTGCAGACCGCAGGTCGCCTCTTCGCCTGTTGGCAATGGCGCGCGACTGTTGGTCGAGGGGACAATCATAGTTCTCCTGGCCAGCGTTTTGGTGCGAACATGGTTCGTGCAGACCTACACGATTGATGGAAGCTCGATGGCGCCAACATTGTTCGCTCGGCATGTCGACGTTCTATGTCCGTGCTGTAGCCTCGAATTCGCCACAGGTCTTGAGGGGGTAGCCTCTGACGGCCGGCCGGTGATCTGTCCGAATTGCGGCGCCGCGGATACACGGATTTCCAACAGTGATGCGCGCGGCGGAGATTCAGTCCTTGTCGATAAAGCTGCGTTCGCCTGGCGACGGCCGCGGCGGTGGGAAATTGTTTCGTTGCGCGCTCCGCACGATGCCGCGATGGTCTGCGCGAAACGCGTCGTCGGTTTGCCCGGCGAGGAAATGTCGATCGTTCATGGCGACGTTTACATTGATAGTCACGTTGCGCGCAAGAATCTCGGCCAGCAACGTGCCCTGGGGATCACTGTTCACGACGATCAATTCCGTGCGCGGCAAGATCGCTTGCCGTCGTGTTGGCAAGCCGAGGGAGACTCGCAATGGACAATGACGGACGAGGGATTTGCCTTCAGCGCGGAAGCTGCCGAGGGCTTGCCACGGCGGCATGAGGGCGCGAAGAACGCGAACTCTCGAGGAACAGGAGACGATCGCCAAGACACTGCGAACGTCGACACGCTTCTTTCATCTGTCCCGCGCGATTGGCTTTCTTATCACCATCTGCGGCTCGACGGCGACGGTGTGGCCGACGAGTCTCCTGTTCTGGATACCTATGGTTACAACCAAACCTTACCGATTCGCGAGCTGCACGCAGTGCGTGACCTGGCGCTAACGTTTCAATTGAGGGCTGGCGGCCCCGGCGCAATATTTCTTCGCGGGCTGGTCGGCACGCATGAATTTGTTTGCGTGCTGACGAGTGAGGGCCGCGTGCAGGTGCTCGACAATGGCAAGGCCGTAGCGGATGGAACGCTCAACGATCCGCTGATCGGCGGCTCGAAGACGATCGACTTCTCGTTGATCGATCACGCATGCCTGCTAGCTGTCGATGGCCACGTGATCATCGATTACCCTTTTGACCAGCCGGTGGCTGATGCGCCCCCCACAGGCCGACCATTTGCAATCGCCTGCGAG
Source organism: Pirellulales bacterium (assembly GCA_036499395.1). Classification (NCBI taxonomy): domain Bacteria; kingdom Pseudomonadati; phylum Planctomycetota; class Planctomycetia; order Pirellulales; species Pirellulales bacterium. Next base: position 130,648 of record DASYDW010000077.1, on the reverse strand, counting down.
GGCATGTCTTTGACGATCACCGGGTTGCGAGTTTGGCGGGACGTCTATTACGCCGAGTCGCGGCCCGAGTCGCAGATTCGGGCGCTTCGCCTGGGAGAGAACGAGTATTTCGTGCTGTCAGACAATGCTCCCATGGGCGTCGACAGCCGCGACGAGCATTTCGGGCTGGTGCCCTTTAAGTTATTCGTGGGCAAGCCCTTGCTTGCGGCCGGCTCGGGAGCTGTGGGGCTGTCGTGGTTCCCGGCGATTCAAGTTCCGGCCCTCCGCCAAATTCGCTATATTCGGTGACTCGCGGCGAATAACCATATGCCGGCAGCCAAAGTCGTCGGTACCCGCTCCCGAGAATAAGTCGCCTGAGGCGGAGAAGCTTGTCCGGCACTTAAACGCCCGCTCTCTCGGCGGCTTGGGACCGTTGGGCAGACCCGCTCACTCCTCTTTTCATTTGCCGCTGGCGGTCGAAAGGCCACGATTGATGTCCAAAGCGAAACCGCAGGTCGCTGTGAAAAAGCCCTCTCCCAGTGTTTCGGACGCGCCGGCGCCGCCTCGCAAGGATGGCATGCGCGAGACGGTCGAATCCGTGGTCATCGCTTTTGTGTTGGCATTTCTGTTTCGTGCCTTCGAGGCCGAGGCATTCGTCATCCCCACAGGATCGATGGCGCCGACGCTGATGGGCGTTCACAAAGACCTGACGTGCGAGAAGTGCGGATTTCCCTACCGAGTTAGCGCCAGCGAAGAACAGGACGAGGATGCCGAACTGTCGCGCATGCTGATGGCTGATCCGCAGCGCGATCCCAACCTGCGCCGCCAAGCCGCCAACGACCTGGCCGCCCGTGATGTTGTGGGAGGCATCTGTCCGAACTGCCGCTTTCCGATGACGATCGATCCGCAAGCGCCCGAGGGAAAAAAGTTCCCGACGTATAAGGGGGACCGGATCCTGGTGGCAAAGTTTCCCTACGATTTCGCGGATCCAAGCCGCTGGGACGTCGTGGTCTTCAAGTACCCGCAGAAATCGAACGAGAATTACATCAAACGTTGCGTCGGCCTGCCGAATGAGACCGTCATCATTCATCAGGGCAATATCTATTCGCGCACCGGCGACGATCCACAGCGCAACATAGCGCGCAAGCCGCCTGACAAAGTACGCGCGATCATGCAGTCGGTTTACGACAACGACTATGTGCAACCTGCCCTGACCGTCGAGGGCCTGCCGGTTCGTTGGCACGGGATGGCCGAGGCCGGCGGCGATAGCTGGCAGCCCCTCGAGGGAAATCGCGCGTACCGCACGGATGGCACCGCCGCTGGCGAGGCTTGGCTGGGATATCAACACCTGGTGCCAACGCAGGGCGATTGGCAGCAATATGCGCGCGGCGGGAAGTTTCCGCCGACGGGCTCCATACCGCCACGATTGATCAGCGACTTCTATGCCTATAACGCCGGTTGGCATCGCAATCTGCGCCTCGGTTCGGACACCGAGTCGCAAGGCATGCACTGGGTCGGCGATTTGATCCTCGATTGCGATCTGACCGCCGAGCCATCGGGCAAAACACCAAATGCGGAAGCCGTACTGCGGCTAGTCAAAGGTGGGCGTAACTTTGACTGCCGCATCGATGTTTTGACAGGCGTCGCACGGATGTCGATTGATGGAAACGATCTGGGCGCGACGGCCAACACCGTCGTGCGTCCTGGCAGCCGGCACGCGATCTCATTCGCCAACGTTGATTGTCAACTCCTCTTGTGGGTCGATGGCAAGGTCGTGGAGTTCGACAAACCGACGACCTACGACCCGATCGAGCATGATCTTCCCACGCTGGAAGATTTGACGCCGGTCCGCATTGGCGCCGTGGGGACCGCGCTCGAGGTTGACCACTTGCGCATCCTGCGCGACGTCTATTACATCGCCTGCCAATACTCGCTCGATCGGCCCCAGTCCGCATCACTTTCCGACTACGAAAGGCCGGTATCCGGATTTCTTTCCAAGCCCGCGACTTGGCCCGAGGTATTCGCGGGGCTAAGGACGGTGGAATTCCCGCTCGATTCGGACGAGTTTTTGATGCTCGGCGATAATAGCCCCCGCAGCGCCGACAGTCGCCTGTGGAAAGCGCCGGACGGGACGCCCGAGCATTTCGTGAATCGCGACTTGCTGGTCGGCAAGGCGGTATTCGTTTATTGGCCGCATTCGTGGAATCGGATTCCGGGAACTGGAATTCCGTTTCCCTTTTTCCCGAATTTTGCCCGCATGAAGTTTGTTCGGTAGCTGAGAGTCAGGCCCAGCGACGGTCGGTTTGCGGATCGTCGGGCTCTCAGGAACGGTCAAGGAGGACCACGATGCCCATGTTGCAAGTCCAGGGACTGGTCAAGATCTATGGCTCGCGACGCGTCGTCGACGGTGTCGACTTCGACGTCGGTGTCGGCGAAATCGTAGGGCTGCTGGGGCCGAACGGCGCCGGCAAGACGACCAGCTTTCGCATGGCCTGCGGAATGATCGAGCCGAACGCCGGCCGGGTCACGCTGAACGATCTGGACGTCACGACATGGCCCATGTTTCGTCGTGCCCGCGACGGCGGTATGGGCTACCTGGCGCAGGAGTCGAGCGTATTCCGCAAGCTGACCGTCGAACAGAACTTGCTGGGAATGATGGAGATGTTGGGCTTCGATCGCAAGTCGCGCCGCCGACGTTGCGATGATCTGCTCGATCAATTCAACATCACAAAGCTGCGCAAGAGCCTGGCGATGTCACTCTCCGGCGGTGAGCGTCGCCGGCTGGAGATTGCGCGCTGCCTGGTCTCGAACCCGAAGTTGATCCTACTGGATGAGCCATTTACGGGGATCGATCCGGTGACGATCGCCAGCATTCAAGAGATCATTCGCGGACTGCGCGCGGCGGGCATCTCGATTTTGATCACCGATCACCAGGTGCGCGAGACCTTGCAGATCACGGATCGGAGCTATGTCATCCGCGGTGGCAAGGTTCTATGCCATGGTAAGCCCGACGAAGTCGTGCAGAACCCCGAAGCGCGCAAATACTATTTCGGCGAGGGGCTGGATATCGGGCTGGCACCTCAGGCGACGCCCCATAGCATGGTGGACACGCTTCGGCAGCGGATGAAGCGCGAAGGAGCTGCGCAGCCGTAAGGGATATTCAGCGACGGACCTTATTTCTCGTCATCCGATAAACCCAAACGCGACAGCCATCGACCGCGCTGCGACACTTTGGGCTTAGTCCCTGCTTCCTGCGCTTCGCGGGCATCGTGAACCGAATCGCGATCTTCCAAGGTACGCTGCTTCTCGGCCAACTGGGCCTGGGCGCGGGCCAACTGGGCTCGTTCTACCGAGATGGTAATCTCGGCTTGCCTTAGCTTTCCTTCCCACTCCGTTTCGAGTTCCTTCAGGCGTGCTCGTTCGCGAATGAGGATTTCATCCTTATCCAGCACGCCAGCGACGATCGCCGCGTCAGAGGCGGCAACCAGGTTGGCTTTACTTGCGTCTGATTCCAACTGGCTGCGGAGTTCTTCGATTTCTTGCTCACGCTCGCGCAATAGTGAGTCGGTTTGTTCGACGACATCGGCAATACGCAATCGTTCGGCGTGACGTTCCGGTTCGTCCTCTCCCCCTTCGTCCGCTTCCAGGCTTGCCAGCAACTGTCGCTTTTGCGCTTCCCAATTGAGAGGCCCTCCCAAGGCTGGGGGTGCCTGCCTGGAATTAGCTGTTCGCTTCTCCAAGTCTTCGTTCTTCTTTTTGAGTTCACGGATGTCGCGGACGGCCATCTCGTAGCGTTGCGTCAGGTCGGCCATTTCCGACGAATCCGCGCCACTGGCTGCGTTTTCACTCGCCGCCTCAGATTCGGCCAGTGCCGTTTCAGCATCGGCCAGCTTGCGCCGCAGTTGGTCGCGCTCGGTGGTCATCTGATTCAGCAGCTCATGTGTCCGCAGTTCGGCATCGCTGCCACTTTCCGAGAGTGCAGTTTGCGCTTCACAACGTTCGCGCCATTGATCGCGCTCGGCTTCCAACGCGGCGAGCTGCCGCCGCAGCGCCGTCGCATCGGCACTTGCCGATTCAAGCATGGATTCGGCCGCGGCGCGACCGCTGCCGGCACCATCGAGTTGCGCGACCAGCGCCGCGAGTTCACGGCGTGTCGCATCGTGGGCCTTGACCTCGGCCGATAGTTCGTCATCGCGGGCCAGCAAACGTTCGCTCAGACGCTGGCATTCCTGGCGAATGTCCGCCAGTAGCGCCTCTTGAACGACGCGCCCCTGCGAGGCCAAGGTTTGCAACTCGGAGAGCCGTTCGGCCGCGATTTGCCGTTCGGCGGTCCGGTCGCGTTTGAATTGCTCGGCGATATGCAGGCGTTGAGCATCGGTGCGCTCGCGTTCGTGGGTGACCATGGCCCATTCGCGTTCGAGCGATTGCAGTTTCTCGTCGGTCCGCTTTTTAAGCTGAGTGAGCTCCTGCTCTTTCCCTTCACGCAAGCGGTCCGCGGAGAGCACCGCCTGGCGATGCTGCTCGGTGGCGCCGTTCAATTGCTCACGCTGGCTAGCAATCTCGGCCGCCTCGCGCGCGAGTGCTGCTTGCCGTTCGTCCGCTTGCCTTTTGATTTGCAATTGCTCTTGGGCCGCGGCATGCCGTTCTTCTTTCGCAGCTCGTTCTTTCTCGAGGAGCTTGGCCGCTGCCGCGTCGATCTCCTGTTTTGTCGCTTCGAGCAAGGCTTGTCGCTGAGCGAATTGTTTCTCCATGTCGGCTTGCTGCGCGAAAGCCGCTTCACAAGCGGCCGCATGGGCCGCTTCCTGCCGTTTCAGGTCCACCGCTTGCCGGTCAAGCTCGGCCGAGCGCGCATCGACGGTCTGGCGACGTCGCTCGACTTCGGCCAAAGGGGCGGCGACGGACTTTTGCACGTCGCTCTCGCGATCGGCAATCGCGATTTCCCGCGCCGCCAATTCCGCGGCCCGGCGATCGAGATTCTGCGCCAGCAGGTCAAGCTCCGTCGCCCGCGCGTGGACGGCAGCACTGCGGCTATCTTCGTCCGAAGTACGACGCTCGAATTCGTCGCGTCGCTCTTGTACGGCTTGCTGCTGGCCAGCGAGCGCTTGGGCGGCGCGATCCAATTGCGCGAGAATACTCGTTTCGAGGCGGCTTAGCCGTTCGCGCTGCGCGGCCGAGAGCGATTGCATCCGTTCGCGCCGCTGCTGCAAGGCGAGGGTCAACGAAGAAAGCGAGGAGGGTGTTTCTGTCTGCGTGGGGTGCGCGTCCATCAGAATGCCATTTCTACAGCGCGCCTGCGCGACAGGCTCGCAACTGCGGCGCAGTGCGCCGGAGCCAAGCCGCTTACCGGGCGATATGTTTTCCTACATTCGTATAGGGCGCCGAAATGCGCGCGTCAAAAGCAAACGAGCGGTCGGCCCGGTTGTAGCGATTTTGTCGGACTCGGCACCAGGACCTGCCAGCCGGTGAGCTGAGCCTTGGGCTGCGTTGTTGCTACCGGCGGGATCGCCTATTATGAGGCCGCACGCAGGTTTAATCGGATCAAGATTTATCGCAGGAAACCATGAACGACCCACGAATTTCCCGCTTGGCGGAGATCCTCATCGATCACAGTTGCGAGCTCCGGCCGGGCGAAAAGGTCTTGATCGAGGCGATTGATCTTCCTTCACCGGAACTGGTGTGCAAGCTCATCGAGTTGGCGGCCGAGCGCGGCGCGCAACCCCTGGTCACGATCAAGAACAATGAAGTGCTGCGGTCGCTATATCGCACGGCAACCGCCGAGAATATCAGTCTTGCCGGCCGGCTCGAGGCGGCGCGCATGCAAGAGATGGACGCGTACGTCGGCATTCGCGGCGCCAGCAACAGCAGTCAATTCTCGGACGTGCCCCACGAACGCATGGACCTGTATCAGCAGCACTGGTGGCACCCCGTCCACAGCGAAATTCGGGTCCCCAAAACCAAGTGGGTCGTGCTGCGCTATCCCACCGACGCGATGGCGCAGGCCGCGAATATGAGCACGGCCGCGTTTGAGGATTTCTACTTCGCCGTTTGCACGGCTGACTATGCCCAGATGGCCAAGGATCAGGAGCCGCTGGTCGCGCGGATGAAAGCCACGGATCAGGTGCGGCTCGTCGCGCCGGGTACGGACTTGAGGTTCTCGATTCGCGGCATTGATGTGCGTCCCTGCTACGGCCAGCGAAATATTCCCGACGGCGAGGTATTCACCGCGCCGATCCGCGACAGTTTGGAAGGGACAATTCGCTACAACGCCCCGTCTCGATATCAGGGGACTGTTTTCGAAGGGATCGAGTTCGAGTTCCAGCGAGGAAAGATCGTCCGCGCCACGTGTCGCAACGAGGCCGAGAAGCTGAACAAGATTCTCGATTCGGATGAGGGCGCGCGCTACATCGGCGAGTGGTCGATCGGTTGCAATAACCTCGTTCGCCGGCCGATGCTCGACACGCTATTCGATGAAAAAATTGGCGGCTCGATCCACCTGACGCCCGGCAATGCCTATGACGAATGCGATAATGGCAATCGCAGCCGAGTTCACTGGGATCTCGTGCTGATTCAAACCCCGCAGTGGGGCGGGGGCGAAATCTGGTTCGACGGCCAACTGGTGCGCAAGGACGGACGATTCCTCCCCGCCGAACTGCAGGGATTGAACGCAGGACTGTAGTCCTGTAGCAGTCGCCTTGGCGCTACGCGTTACAAGCTCGTCGCGACTATTTTTTGTCAGCCACTGTGACAGGCTGGTACTTGTGGTCGCGTTTGCGAACCACGGTCGCTTCGATGATCTTGTCCGGATCCTTCGGATCGGCCGGGTCGCGCCGCTGCAGCTCGGACAGTACGTCCAGCCCTTCGATAATGCGCCCGAACACCGTGTGCCGTCCGTCCAGGTGAGGCGTCGGCACGAAAGTCAGAAAGAACTGCGAGCCGCCAGTGTCCTTGCCGGCATGGGCCATGCTCAGCGAACCGCGAAAATGGTCGCGATGATTCTCCTTGTCGCACTCGCAGGCAATCGTGTAGCCGGGACCGCCGGTGCCGTCCCCCTTCGGATCGCCGCCTTGAGCCATGAATCCTTTCAGGACGCGATGAAAGGGAGTGCCGTCATAGGTCCCCTTCTCCACCAGGCTAATAAAGTTAGCGACCGTGTTCGGCGCCTCGTTCTCGAACAGCTCGACGACGATGTCCCCTTTGCTGGTCTTTAACTTCACGCGAGGCAGGTCGTCAGCCTTTTCTTCCGCAGCCCGTAGCTCCGATTCTTTCGCCCATTTCTTCTGATATTCAGGGACCTGGGCCAGAAGCTGCTTGCCGGGATTATCCTCGAGAACGTCGGCTTCTTTGGCGAGTTTGAAATCCTTGGCGGCCTCGTCGAAGTTATTCGAGTTGAACGCGGCCCGCCCCGCCAGGGAGTAGACCCCCTTGTTTTCGTAGTTATTTGCGATCAAAAGATTGGCGACGCGCAGAGCCTCTTCATATTGTTCCTTCTGCTCGGCGCCCTGGATCATTGATTCGAGAAAGACACTGACGTCTTTGTTCTTGTTCGGCGCGGCGACAAAGGCCGATTCGGCCGCCTTCATGATCTTCGGCTGCATGGCCATACCGCGTTCCAGAATCTCCTCGCGCTCTTTCATGATCGCGGGACGAGCATCTTCCTTGGCGGCACGGTATTCCAGTGTATTTTTGCGAAGTTCGGCCAGAAGCTTCTTCCAGTCGTCGAACATACTTTCGAAAACGGTCTGGGGATCCTGACCCTTGGCCTTCGTGGCCTGGGCCAAACAGGGCGAGCTGGTAATTCCGCCGACGACCAGGCAAACCGCCAGCAGAATTGGGCAAACTCGGACGTGCATCTGCGAAATCCTCAATAGAATGGAGCTTAGGGAAAGGCGAGGCAACCTGCGGGCGCGGTGCTTCCACCGGGAAAGTGGACAACCTACCATACTTCTATACGTCGCGACATGCACGGATGGCAATCAGGACCATCGTCCCCCCGAGGTTTTTTTGTGAAACGCCGCCCCCGACAAGATCGCGACTCCGCCGCGCGAGGGTCTATGCCCGCTGGCGAAGCTACGCCGCTACGTATCATCGGGGGACGCTTGGCGCGCCGGCGATTGATGTATACCGGCGACCAGCGCACCCGTCCGATGAAGGACCGCGTGCGCGAGGCGGTTTTTAACCTGGTCGGGCCATCCGTCGCTGGTACGCATGCCATCGACCTGTTTGCCGGCACTGGTGCGCTGGGGCTAGAAGCCATTAGCCGCGGCGCAACGCGGGCCACGTTCATCGAACAGCATTTTCCCACGGCGCAAGTGATCCGAGATAACCTGGCGACATTGGCAGTTTCAGAACTGGCCGAGGTCGTGGCCGGAAACACCTTTATCTGGGCCCGGCGCTTGCCCGAGATGGGAACGCAACCATGGGTCGTATTTTGTTCTCCCCCCTACGACTTTTACGTCGAGCGCAATGAAGAGATGCTGCAGATGCTGTCCCGGCTGCTGCAAGCCGCTCCGGCCGGAAGCACCTTCGTCGTCGAGGCCGACCAGCGCTTCGACTTTGGTACGCTCCCTTCACCAGACACCTGGAATGTGCGTCATTATCCCCCGGCGCACGTTGGCATCTTTCGAACGTAGTTCCTCGCGGTGCATCTGAACTGCAGGATTCCAAAACAACGTTTCCTCAACTCCCAATCATTGCTATGGACATTCGCAATATCGACGAAGTTCCTGCCTTTACGACCAAGGACGGTTCGGAGATTCGCGAACTGTTGGCCGATCGCAATTCGTGCATCGTAAAGCAAAGCCTGGCCGAGGCTCGTTTGGGGCCAGGCATGGCGACGACGCCTCATTATCATCCGCACACCGAAGAGATTTATTACATTCTGACCGGAACGGGCACGATGCGCATCGGCGAAGAGATGCGTCCAGTCGGTCCCGGTGACGCCATCGCAATTCCTCCTGGCAGTGTCCATCAAATCGTTAACAGCGGTGATCACCTGCTGCGGTTTCTCTGCTGCTGTGCGCCGGGCTACCAGCACGAGGACACCGTGCTGCTGCAAAGTTAATCGGCGCGTCGTTGCATCGGCGAGCTGCCGTGAATTCTCAGCACAGGCTCGCCAGATACTCGACGGCCTGACCAATTTCGAAGATAGGATCCTGGGCTCGTTCGCGCTCGATGCACAGGTAGCCGCGGTAGGCGAAATCTTCGAGGGTGCCGAGTAGCGCGGGAAAATCGGCCGAACCGCGCCCCAGCGGCACTTCATCACCGCGGCCACGAGCGCGGTCGCGCACTCCGTCTTTCGCGTGTACGAAGATCACGTTGCGTCCGAGTGCCGTGAGCGCATCGCTCGGCGAAAAACCGTTGATAATCAGGTTGCCTGGGTTAAAGGTGATCCCCAACGCGCCGTCGGGCAGCGCCGCGACCAGCCGCGCGAGATCGTCACCGCTCTCACTGCCAGTTTCGGCCGCCAGCGTGGCGCCGATCCGATTGCCGAATGAGCCAATGTCAGTGAGCGCCTCGAGCATTGTTGGCCAATCCGTCGCCTCGGTATTTTCCGGCACCTGACCAACCTGATTTACGACCACCGCGCTACCTAATTCCTGGGCCAGCCGCATAGCGTCTTTCGTGGCCGTCACCCGCCGTTCGAGGTCGTCGGCGACGTTGTAGCCGCGGCGGGTATAAAAACCGATCGCGGCGACCCGCAGGTTCAGATTCTCCAGCAACTTTCGAAATTCGCGACGGCCCGTTTGCGAGAGTTCGTGGGGGCGAAGTTCAGTACGGGCATCAATCTCGACGGCCGCGACGCCCAGGCGCGACGCGGCCTCCAAAGCGCGCCGGACTGGCAAACGCAGGCTGCGCAATTGAATGGCGATCGGAAGCGGCGGCATCTAGTGACTCCTGGTGTCTGTGCTGATTCTAACGGCCTGTCGCCCGCCTCCAAGCCACCCAGGCTGAGCGACATGAGGGCGTGCGCACGCCATCTACGCTATGCTTGCGGTGTGAGGTCCGAAATCAAACGGGAATTCAGGACGCGGCAAGGCGCGGGCACGGTCATGGTCACTGTCGACGACATTGCTCGATTTCTGGACGCCTTCGCCCCATTGCGCTTGGCCGAGCCTTGGGATAATGTTGGGCTACTGCTGGGTGATCGACAGCTTCCTGTGGCCCGCATCATGACGTGCCTGACGGTGACCGGCGCCACGGCGGCCGAAGCGGTCAAGCACAACGCGGACCTGATTGTGGTACATCATCCGCTGCCCTTTACGGCACTCAAACGGATTACGACCGATACCGCGGATGGCCGATCGCTATGGACGTTGGCGCGAGCGGGGATCTCGATTTTCAGTCCTCACACGGCGTTCGACTCGGCGCCGGAAGGAATTAATCAGCGTCTGGCTGCGGGGCTCGATCTGAACGATATCGAGCCTTTGACGACGCGACTGGAAGATGTCGATGGCCGTCGCTTGGGGGCGGGGCGCTGGGGACGTTTTCCGCAAGCTGTGCCATTGTCCAAGGTGGCCGAACGCCTGAAGGCATTTCTGGGCGTCGAAAGAGTGCAGTTGGTGGGCGATGCTCAATCGCCTGTCACGAAGATTGCCGTCGCCTGCGGCAGCGCGGGCGAATTACTGGCCGATGCGCGGCGTGCGGAATGCGAGTGCTTCGTGACCGGCGAGACCCGCTTTCACACCGCGCTCGAAGCCGAGGCGATGGGTATGGCGATGATTCTCGTGGGGCACTACGCCAGCGAACGATTCGCCGTCGAGTTCTTGGCGGGTCTGCTGGGGCGCGAGTTTCCCGCCGCTTATGTCTGGGCTAGCGTCGACGAGCGCGATCCATTGACTTGGAGCTAGCGACGGTCTCCACCTTCATGTTGTTGAATTTCCGGGGAGCGTCCCGACGACGTGTCCCCTCGGCCAGTCGATTGGCTGCCTGTCGTCGAATTCATGGGTTTCGCTTGCGGTTTTCGCCACGTCGAACCGCAATGAACTTGCCTCCTAAACGGTCGTGCTGCGCCGTAACCCGGGGGCATCTCTTGCCGCGTTGACTTGATCCCTGTCCCACCTAGAATTGCGGTCAGCTTTGCGAGGGCCGTGGCGGGATCCTTGCTTTTCACCCAGCGGAGACGCCCATGTCGCATCGATACCTGACCGCGCTGCCCGTCTATAACGAAGCCAAGCATGTCGGCCCTGTCTTGGCGGAAGTTCGTCGATATAGCGACAATATTCTGGTTGTGAACGACGGCTCGACCGATGGCACGGCCGAGTTGCTGGCCGCCGAGCCGGGGATCCACCTCGTGACCCATGCCAAGAATCGTGGTTACGGCGCCGCGTTACGATCGGCCTTTGATTTTGCCGTACAGAACAACTACGACGTGCTGGTCACGATCGATTGCGATGGCCAGCATCAGCCGCGGATGATTCCGCAGTTCTTTGCCGAGTGTTCGGATTGGGATATCGTCTCGGGCAGCCGGTATCTGGCGCCATTAACGGGCGAAAGCCAGCCGCCGGCCGATCGGCGGCGGATCAACGAACTGCTGACAGCGCGGATCAATGAGCTGCTGGGCCTGCAATTGACCGACGCCTTCTGCGGATTCAAAGCCTATCGCGTTTGCCGGCTGCCAGAACTTGATATCACCGACGACGGCTATGCCATGCCGCTCGAACTATGGGTACAGGCGGCTCATCAAGGCTTTCGTGTCAAAGAGTTGGCTGTGCCGCTGATTTATCTCGACCTGGCCCGATCGTTCGGGGGCGCCTTGGACGATGCCGATACGCGGCTGGCACATTACAACACGATTCTTCAGCGGGCGATGGCCCGCACGGCCGAGCCACGCGCGACAACCCCGCATGCGCGCTCACTTTGTAATGAGCGCGCGGGATGACTGACGGCCTGAATCCGCTCGCCTATCGTCGTTTGCGTGCTCCGCGCGGGCATGGCTCTGTGCTAGTCGATCCGGCAGTTGCGCAAGTACCGCAACTGGTCACGGCGAACGTTGCGCATCGCAAGGCCGCGCAATACGATGTGCAAGGGCGTTCGTTGCACGACCTGGCCGAGTTCGGGCGGCGCGAGTTGGTCAAGCTTGCCAGAAGCTACACGGCTACCTACCGGAACGTCGGTGAACCGTGCGCGAGTGAGCGTCTGTTCTTGGCGGGGCATCAGCCGGAATTGTTTCATCCGGGCGTCTGGTACAAGAATTTCGCGCTCAGCCGTTTGGCTCGTGAGCAGCAGGCCACGGCCGTCAATCTGGTAATCGATAGCGACACGATCAAGCACGTTTCGCTGCGCGTGCCTGGCGGATCGCTCGACGAGCCGTTCGTCGATTCGATCGCTTTCGACAGCACGGCCGATGAAATTCCGTTCGAAGAGCGCGAGATCGAAGACCGTGGTATGTTCGCCAGTTTCGGCACACGGACCTGTAAGCAGTTGCAAGGCATCGTGCCAGAACCGCTGATGCGGCATTATTGGCCGATGGCACTGGAGCGCGCCGCGGCGACGCGCAACTTGGGCGAATGCCTGGCGCAGTCACGACACGTGCTCGAGGAGGAATGGGGGCTCCACACGCTCGAACTGCCGCAGAGCCAGGTTTGCGCGCTCGAGGCCTTTCACTGGTTCACAGCGCATTTGCTTGCCAACCTGCCGCGCCTGCGCGACGCTTACAACAGCGCCGTCGAAACGTATCGGCGCGTCAATCGAGTCCGCAGCGCCAACCATCCGGTTCCGAATTTGGCCACCGACGGTGAATTGATCGAGGCTCCGTTTTGGTTGTGGAGTTCTTCGACGCCACGGCGGCGCCGATTGTTCGTGCGCCGCCACAGCAGCGGCATGACGCTCACGGATCGGCGACGTGTTGAATTTGAATTGCCGCTCGCACCTGACGGCGATGCGACGCGTGCTGTTGACGTGCTCGCCAGCTTGCGCGAACGCGGCATCAAGTTGCGGAGCAGAGCACTGGTCACGACCCTATTCGCGCGGCTGGTGCTTTCGGATTTGTTTATCCACGGCATCGGCGGGGCGAAATACGACCAACTGACGGACGAGCTGATCCACGGATTTTTCGGGATTTCGCCGCCGAATTATCTGGTGATTTCTGCGACTTTCCATTTGGCAGCAGCCGTCCAGCGGGCGCCTGGTGACGTCCGGCGCATCGATCAGGATCTGCGTGACCTGGATTATCACCCCGAGAAATGCATCGCGGACTTGCACGACTGGACATCCGCGCCTGTGGATATCGCGCATTGGCTGGATTTAAAGGCACGTTGGCTGGCCACGGAGCAGACACGCGAGAATGGTCGCGAGCGCTGTCATGCGATCCGCGCGGCCAACGAGGCGCTGCAGGCGTGGGTTGAGCCACGGCGCCGCGAGCTGATGCGCCGGCGCACGGATGCGCTGCGCGAACAGCGCACTGCGGCGGTGTTGACGTCGCGCGAGTACGGATTTTGTCTCTATCCGGCAGATAGTTTGCGGGATTTTTTGCTGGCATTCCGAGGGACAACTCTCTAAGCTACTGTCAAGACGGATCGAAGACTTTGGAGCGGAAAGGATTTTCGCAAATGTGCGCAGCGACTTCAGCTATCGCGGGCGCGCGGCTCAGGGGCCGCGGAACGGATTCGATCGAAACACAAAAATCAGCCGCAAATCAGGCTGTCTCTCGGCAGACTAAGGAGGTTGCCTCCTTGGTTCGTGTCGTCAAAGGGACTGGTGCCGCCGGCCGTGATACTGGTGCCGCCGGCCGTGATACTGGTTCCGTCGGCCGTGATACTGGTTCCGTCGGCGGGAGAACCGCGCAAAACGGCGGTGCGACCGCTCGCGTCCTGAAATTATCCGAGGGTAGGGCAAAGCTGGCGGCTCGTAAGGCCGGGCTCGGGTCCCGCGCCCGGTTGTCTGGCGACGTTCGTACCGATCGTGAGCCCACCGGCCAGTTAGCAATCGGTTGTGCCGGTGACCATCCGGTCGTACACCACCTGCTGACCGAAGTCTTTCAGGGGCCGACACGCGATGCTTTTTATGGCTCGCTCGACGATCCCTTTTATGAACCGCGCGATCGGCTACTTATCAAGCGCAGCGACCAGGTCGTGGCCCACGTCCTGATGACGAAGCGCGTGACGCAGTTCGGCTCGCTTAGCCTGCCGACCGATTGCCTGTCGTGGCTGGGCACGTTGCCGGAGTTTCGCGAATCGGGTTACGCCGGGCGGCTAGTTCGGGCCGCAGACGAGACGATGCGCCGCGAAGGGGCGGTGCTGGGGGTTCTTAAGACGCGTGTGCCCCATCTTTTCCGCCGTTATGGCTGGGCCCTGTGCGGGCGGCACAGTCATGCGCAGGCCGGCTGCCGGGATCTGCTCGCGCAGCTCTCGGCGCGTGGGCTGGTGCCGGGCGAAGCCTCGGTCAGCATCCGTCCGTGGCGGCAGGTAGAACTGCCCGCCCTGATGAGGCTCTATCAGGAAATGACCGCCGGCCGGGCCGGGCACTTCGAACGCACCGAGGCTTATTGGCGGTGGTTAATCAGTCGCAAAGGTTTCGAGCGCGTCTACGTTGCCGTCGACGGTCACGATAACTTCGAACTGGAAGACGACCCGACCAAGCTCGTCGGTTACTTGATTACCAGCGAAGATCGCGTGCTCGAGTTGGCCGCGGCACGTACGCATCGGCATGTGGCGCGAGAATTATTGGCCCGCGCTTGCAGCGAAGCGATCGAGCGCGACTATAACATGGTCACGTTGCACGCTCCGCCGGACGACCCGCTGATGGAAATCTTCCGCATCGCGGGGGGGACTTTGCACTGCTCGGAATCGGAGCAGGGCGAAGTCTATATGGCCAAGCTGATGAATCCGATTGGGTTCTTGAAGCAACTCTGCCCGGAAATGCACGCCCGCGCCGATGCCGCCAAATTAACCCGGCCTTGCGAGTTGGGATTGGTATTGGATGGCGAAAAGTATCGCCTGGTGATTTCGCGCCGCAGCGTCAAGCTGGGCCGGCACCGTATCGGGCGCAGTTACCTGGCCTGCGACGGTGCAAATGTCACGCGACTGCTGCTCGGGCACCTCGACGTCAACGAGGCCATGGCCGAGGGACGCTTGCGAGCGTCGACGCAATTGGCTGCCGAGATGGCGCGGGTACTCTTCCCGCGGTTGCCCTCGTGGCGTCCTCCGCTGGACGAGATGTCCACCTGACGCTGTTGGATGATCTCGGCGGAAAGTCTCCCGACGTCAGAAGGGCCATCCGGACGCCAGAAAGCGGACTGTGACGTCGTGGTTGGAGCGCTGTTGTGATAGCAGCGCTATTTCTTGCCCACCAGTGACTGCGCCTCGGCCACGACGTGATCGGCAGTGATGCCGAATTCCTTGAAGAGCAGGCCGGCCGGCGCGCTGGCGCCGTAGTCGTGCATGCCGACAAAGCGTCCTGACAGGCCCAGGTACCGTTCCCAGCCGAAGACAATACCTGCCTCGACCGCCACGCGGGCCGTGACCTCAGGGGGCAACACGCTGTTGCGATAGACCTCGGGCTGCTCGTCGAATAGCTCGAAGCAGGGAAGGCTCACAACACGCGATTTAACGCCCGCTGCTGAAAGCTTTTCGTGGGCCGCAACGACCAACTGCAATTCACTGCCGGTTGCCAACAAGATGACGTCAGGTTTTCCACCTGGTGCGTCGGCCAGGATGTATCCCCCTTGCGCCACACCCGAGGCCGCAGCGAATTTTGTCCGATCGAGCGTCGGCAAATTTTGCCGCGTCAGGCAAAGCGCTGAGGGGCGGTGCGTCTGCTTCAGAACCGTACGATACGTCTCGCTCACTTCGTTGGCGTCACCAGGCCGGAACACGAGCAATCGGGGGATCGCCCGCAGTGCGGCATAGTGTTCGACCGGCTGATGCGTGGGGCCATCTTCGCCAACGCCAATCGAGTCGTGCGTGTAAACGTGGATGACGGGCAGCTCCATGATCGCGGCCAACCGCAGTGTCGGGCGCAAGTAATCGCTGAACACCAGAAATGTCGAGACATACGGTCGCAGGTTAGACAGCGCCATGCCATTAGCGGCCGATGCCATGCCGTGCTCGCGAATGCCGAAGTGCATGTTGCGTCCGCTTGTTGTATCCGAGAACGCGCCGGCGCAGTCGAATTCCAACATGGTCATCGTCGAGGGAGCCAAGTCCGCGGCGCCCCCCAGCAACCAGGGAATCTTCACTGCTACGCCGTTCAACACCTTGCCGCCGGAGACGCGAGTCGCCAACCCCTTCGGATCAGCAGGAAAGATTGGCAACCCCGCTTCCCAATCTGCCGGCAATTCACGGGCTTCCATCTGACGCCACTGGGTGGCCAGCTCGGGGAATTTCTTGGCGTACTCGTCGAAGCGTCGCTGCCAGTCGGCGAACAGTTCCTTGCCTCGCTTGCCGACCTGCGCTGCGAAATCCGCGCGGACCTCGTCAGGCACGACGAACTTGGCGTCCGCCGGCCAGCCGTAGAATTCCTTGGTGAGTCGAATCTCGTCCTCGCCTAGCGGGCTGCCGTGGGCGGAATGCGAGTCTTGCTTGTGCGGCGCGCCGTAACCGATATGGCTGCGGACGATGATCAGGGACGGCGCATCAGTCGTTTGTTCGACTGTTTCCAACGCCGCCGTGAGTGCATCCAGGTCATTGGCGTCTGCGATGTGGATCACGCGCCATCCGTATCCCTCGAAGCGTCGGCCGACGTCTTCGCTGAAGGCTAGCGAGGTGTGCCCTTCGATCGTGATTTGATTATCGTCGTAGACCCAGCACAGGTTCGAGAGCTTGAGATGCCCGGCGATCGAGGCTGCTTCGGAGCTGATGCCTTCCATCATGTCGCCATCGCTGCACAGGACGTACGTGCGATAGTCGAACAACTCAAAGCCCGGCCTGTTGAAATGCGCGGCCAGCCAACGTTGCGCAATCGCGAAGCCGACGCTATTGGCGATACCCTGGCCCAGGGGGCCCGTTGTCGTTTCCACGCCTGTGGTCATGCCATGCTCGGGATGGCCAGGGCAGCGGCTGTGCAATTGGCGAAACAGTTTGATCTGATCTAGCGGCACTGCCAGCTCGCCCGTCGGCTTGCCTTTGGCGTCGACCTGCTTGACTCCCGCCAAATGCAAGGTCGCGTAAAGCAACATCGAGGCGTGTCCACACGACAAAATGAACCGGTCGCGGCCGGGCCAGAGCGGATGCTCGGGATCGTAGCGCAGGACTCGGTTCCAAATCGTGTACGCCACGGGTGCGAGCGCCATGGGCGTACCAGGATGCCCGGAGTTGGCTGCTTGCACGGCGTCCATGGCCAATGTGCGGATGGTATTGATCGAGAGCTGCTCAATGCTCGTAGAGGTCGTAGCCATGATTGCTTGCTGGGGGTAGGAGTAATCGAGGACGCGCCAAGGCGGGCGATGCGTCACAGGCGTGCCCGGCTCGCGCGCGATCACGCAGCCATCGGCACGATTCCATGTCGCGCCGCTACCGGGCGCGTAGAACCCGATCCGCTTCCCGCACTCGGGCGGTCAGCAGAACCTTGCTGAGTCTAGGGGGCCGCGCCGGATGCGTCAATTGGCGGCATCCAGGCGTGTCGCTAGCGTTCCCCTTAACGCACCTTAGGCGTGCGTGGGAAATGCAATTTCGCTTCTGTTAAGCAGCAATGATCGATTTAAGAATCGTTCGGGTTGAGAACGCGAAAGACGATCGCTGCGACAGCACCGCCGGCCAGGTTCGCCAGGAAGTACAAACCCAGGTCGTTTACCGAAGCAATGCCCAGCCGCCACAGACCGACGGCAACGGCCGGATTGAAGGCACCACGCGAGATATCGCCCACAGCGAATGCGCCGGTCAGGACCGTGAAGCCGATGGCCAAGCCATAGAACGAATTACCGGCCGTATCCTTTGACGTCGCGACGTTCAGCACGACGTAGACAAGGGCAAACGTAAAGAGAAATTCGGCAAGAAATGCCGGTCCTGTCGCGATCGCGCTGTATTCAATCGCCGCAACGGCGTCGGGACGCAAGAATTTCACCGCCGCGGCGGCCGCGCCGGCACCAAGAATCTGCACAACCCAGTAGCCAATCGCCTCTGGCACGGTGGTCCGCCCACGCAGCAGCGCGCCCAACGTGACGGCCGGATTGTAATGCGCGCCCGAGATATGCCCGCCGGCAAAGATCATCACCATCAGCGCCGAGCCGATGGCCAGCGGAGGAATGACCCCGCCGCCAGCACCGGCCAGCACGCTGCAACCGATCGTCAGGAACAAGAAAAACGTGCCGATGAATTCCGTAACCAGCTTATTCATAACTCGGGCTCCTGCGGATGAATCTGATCGGTCGCGTCGATCGCGCCGCGCTCGACGAACAGTGCTCACCGCCTCGCCGCGCCATTCGTGCGATGCGAAACAAGCGCAAGCAAACAGAACAGGACCGGCAGACATTCTTGCGAAAGTGGACGACAGGTATGCGAAAGTCTAGCCAACCTTCAGACGTTAGCAAGATGGCATTCGCATTTGGCCCGGTTGGGGTAAGCAACCCAGGGCCAACCGGTCGACCTAAACGCTGAATCGGATGTTCAGGATATCGTCGTCCCGTACGACGTAATCCTTCGGTTCCTGACGAACGAGATTGTGGGCTTTGATTTCCCGCTCGCTGCCGAGACGGACCAAGTCGCTGCAGGTCATAACCTCGGCGCGGATGAACCCACGGGCCAGGTCGCTGTGAATGTTGTCGGCGGCTTCCAGGGCAGTTCCCCCTTTGCGCATCATCCAGGTGCGCACCTCTTTTTCCCCGGCGGTGAAGTACAACATTTGGCCGGAAACCTCCAATATCTTACGCAGGACCTGGTCGCGGTCGCTGCCGGTGAGGCCGAGGTCTTGCTCGAATTCGGCCCGTTCTTCGGGGGACATGCGCGCCAGTTCGCGTTCCAACCCGACGCGAACGGCCAGGATCGGCCGGTCGGTGGTGGCGGCTGTGGCCCTGGCCGCGGGGTCGGACTCGTCGTCGGCGACGTTCAGAATCAGCAAGGCGGGTTTTTCGGTGAGCAATCGAAAGCTGCGTGTGGCCTTCAGTTGCGGTTCGGTCATCGCTGATTCTGCCAGCGGCTGTCCAGCTTCCATGGCGGCCAGTACCTCTTCCAGTGCGGCAAGCTCGGCGATCTCTTGATCGCGATTGGGGCGAGGTTTCTTGACGCTGTCGCGCAAGCGATCGATCCGGCCGGAGACGATCTCCATGTCGGCTAGCAGAAGGTCCTCTTGAAACCGCCCAAGGTCCCCTTGGGGAGCATCCCGATCGAAGGCGGCCACGACCATCACCAGGCAGCCGCAATCGCGCAACAGGCCCAGGCGTGCCGGGTTTCCTTCGTGCGTACGGCTCAACCCCGGCGTATCGACGATTTCCAGCGCGGCGTAAGTGATCTTCTTCGGGTTGTAGACCTTGCACAGCCCATCGACGCGCGGCTCGGGAACCGGAGCCATGGCGCCTTGGCCGGTATGGCTCTTGGCGGGATCGGGCACAATCCCGGTCAGCCATTCGAATAGCGTGCTCTTACCTGACCCTTGATAGCCGATCAAACCGATCTTCATCTGTGATCCTGTGCGCGACGTTCGCCGGCCAGCGTCAGCGCGTCGGCCAGTTCGGAAAGGGCTTGTTCTACCGCAGCCGCTTCGTCACTGTCCAGGGTGCGGCGGCCGAAGCGGACGCGATAGAATAGCTCAACCAGTTGACGGGCCACGGGGGCCGCGCGTTTGGTTTGCGCTGATTCCGCCAGTTGACCTCCGACGGCCAGCGCGAATTCACGCTGGGTTTGACTGGGGGCGCGCAGCAGGTCGCGCTCCGCCAGTAAACGTTCGAGCCGGCGATAGAACGCCACATCCGCCCCGCCGTGGTCATTGCTTGGCGAGCCGCGGGTTGACCAGCGACGCAGGAGTACGATCGTCCACCGCACAGCGTAGACGGCACCGACGACCGCCAGCATCACGATCATCGCGGCGATGGCGCCGCGCCAGCTAAACCAGCCTCCGTTGGTCAGCCCCCAATAGGCGGGACTTAGCCAGTGAATAATTCTACGAGCCAGGCCTCTCCAGGCATGGCGATCGGTCAGATTGACCAGTCCAGCGATAATCCCTTCACGCATCGGAACGTAGAGCGATTCTTGTTGCCGCGAATGATTCAGGCCCAGGACGTATGTTCGCCAGACATTGCGCAAACTGGCTGTGAACTGCCTGATGCCTTCGATGACGTAGCCGCTGGTGGTGGGAATAGCGCCGGTGCCAATGCCACCGGTAGGATCGAGGATCAGCCAGCCGCCTCGCTCGCGATCGAATTCCGGCGGTAACTGCGCCGGCAAAAATTCCGGCGCCAAGTACGCTTCGACCCAGGCGTGGGCGTTCAGAGCGCGCACCTGGTAGTGGTCCTGGATCCAATCTCCGCCCTTAAAGCCGACCGCCAGTCGCGTGGGAACACCGATCGTGCGCAGCATCAAGGCCAGGGCACTGGCATAGTACTCACAGTGGCCAACGCGATTCTTGGTGACGAAATCCTCAACCGGGTCGAGTTCGGTGTCGCGCCGCACTTCGCCCAGGGAATAACGAAAGTTTGTCGGGTCGCGCAAGAAGTTAGTCAGTACTCGAGCTCGTTCCAAATGATCTTCGGCCGGTATCCCGCGCACGATGCGTTCGGCCGCGGCCTTGGTGCCGGCCAGCGGATCTCTGATATTGCCGCGCGGGCTGGGAAGTAAGGTCAGACGCCTTTCCATCTTTCTGTCCAAACGTTGCGCCGCTTGCACAATCGCTGACTGGCGACGGTCCACAATGCTCGTCGTAGTCAGCTCGTATTCGATCGACGTGCCCTGGCGACGTTCTGTGCGCATCAACTGCTCACCCCCTTCGGACCACAGTATCGCGCCGCTCGAGACGGGCGAATAAGAAGGGTAAAGGCAAAAAAGTACGTCTGTATCGAGCGGCTGCACGATATAGCGTTGCCGGACAACGGGGGCGCCTTGTGGCGGCTTTCTGGCTTTGATCCTTTCGCCCATGGCCAACTCCTGGCTCCATTTGCGATTGGTATAGGTCGTCAACGCAACGCCGCGAAACAACGGCTCGTCGACCAGTTCCAGCGATTCTCGTGTCACCGAGTCCGTGAGATACACCTCCATGATCTCCTCGGCGCTTTCGCTGATGGCGCCCATCTCGCCGAGTTGGACCTCGTTGGAAAATCCCACGACTCGTTGTGCGGCCTCGACTTCCTTTTCGCGCCAGACGCCCCGTTCGGCGCGAGGGATTGCGCCGAAGACGACGCAAGCCAGGCCCAGTGCGATCACACCGACGTTGCACACCAGCCTAACGAGCGCCAGATTCAACGACCCTTCGGCTTGCTGCTGCTGAGCGCCGCCAGTGAATAACAGCGGCTGCACGGGGCGCACGGTGGGGGCAATGCCGATGGTCGGAGCGTGCGCCGCGAAATGGTCGGTCCCCGCGATTCGCTCGAGCACGCGGGATTGCTCGCGAAACAGGTAGAACACGGTCAGCACGCCAATCGCCAAAACCACGTACGCCAATAGCAAGATGCCGAACAACAGCGATTCATTCAGCGCGGTCGATACGGCGGTTTCCATCAAGCTCAGCGCGATCAGCAACCAATATGTGGGAATGCTCTTTTGCTTCAGTTGCAGTACGAACTGTCCGTAGATGACAAAGCTCAACAGCGCCAGTAAGCCGGCATCCGAAACGTCGCGCTGCCACTGGAAAAACGCGAGTACACCGGCAGCGAGGCCCAGTAGATCCGCCAAACGGTCGGGGAGGCGGATCCAGCCCTTGACGTCCGTGATGTAAACCGAAGAGAAGGCGATAATCACCGCGGCGATGGTCAACGAGACATTTCGATCCCCCATGCCCAGCAGCACGGTCGATAGTGCCACAAGTGCCGCGACACCGACCTGCAGGATGCGCTCCATGGACAGCGTCGATCCGTGCGACGACGGGCGGACGGATATTGGGACGCTCGAGGTCTGTTCCGCGGCGGCGCGCCAGATTCCGGCGAACGGACGTGGCCAACTCTTGATGCGGAACACCATGAACCTCTACTGCGGGATGAAATACTCAGACAGGTTCGGTTGCGCTACGTTGATCGATTGCAGGCGGCTGAGCCAGGCTCGCTGCCGTGGATTGCGCCACAGCTTGGCAAATCGCTCGGTATCACCCAGGTCAATCGCACGTGTGCTGACGACAATGACATTAGTGCCCGGCCGGGCGACCTCGAGCGTCTTACCGAGGGCGTCGGGGAAACGGTCCCCGCAGTTGGCCTCGGCCATGGCCAAGGTTTCCATCACTTCACGCGTGAGCGCGAGCGAAGTCGGGCCGCTGTTCCAATGCAATTCGCGAGCGGCGACGGCCATCCACAGCGTACGACCGCCGCGGCGACACAGATCCGAGACGATCGAAGCGGCGAAACTTACGGCGATCTCGACATGCTCCAAGTGCATCTCGCCGGGCTGTTTCGGCTGCCAAAGTTCGAGGATTAGCGCCAGGTCCTGGTTGCGCTGCTGCTCGAATTGTCGAACGGTGGGCGTCTGCCGCCTGGCACTCGTTCGCCAATGTATCCAACGACGGCTATCTCCTGCTCGCCAGTCGCGCAGGCCGTAGAAGTCACCTTCCAGCAGTCCTTGCCGACGCTGCACATTGCTCGTTCCCATATCCGAGGATTGCTGCAGGCGTTGCCAACGACGCGTTAAGCGGCCTAATCGCGGCAAGACGAGCAGGGTCTGAGATTCTTCGATCGTGGTGACGCCACGGATCATGCCGAAAGGGAAACGGGTAGAGAGCCGAATCGGCCCGAATTCGTAACGCCCGCGCCGCATGATACGGCCACGATACGATTGCGCCGCGGCACCGCGCGACGAAATGTAGGGAAAGAGCGTGCGGGCTGAAATGGGGGCATCGTCACGACCAGCCCCCTGGCGGCGAATCTGGTCATCGACCGTGACGGCCCACGAGGCGAGCCTCTTCTTCAGATTCGAGATCGAGAGTTCGACCAGCAACAAGTCGCCCGCTGAAGTACTGCGCGGAATCCGCCGTTCGACCTTCAATTTGCGTAGCGTGGCCCATACCAACCAGCGATTCACCAGCGGCAGCCCGGCCAGCAGGGCAAACAGCGCCAACAGCAAGTTGATCTGTCGCACGAGAGCGCCGGCCAGCAGAAAGCCGAGCATCGTGATGAAGCACAGGCCTTCGAGAGTGATCGTAGGAAGGCGCGGAATACGCATGCGACGTTACGGCTGCATCATCAAGGTGAATGGGCCATCGGCCGAGAAGCAACTGTCATTAATTGATCGACGGGGACTGCGAGCGTTGCTCGGGTGGCTCCAATTTCAGGTCGGGACAGGCAAATCGTCGATAAAACGTTGAATGATGGCTTCGACGGCGCTGCGCTGATTGCCGTGCAAATAGCCTTTCGTAATCACGCGATGCGCGAGCACCGGCACGGCCAGCCGCTTGATGTCGTCGGGCACGACGTAGTCGCGTCCTTCAATCAAGGCGAGTGCCTGGCTGGCTCGATACAGGCAAAGTGCGCCACGTGTGCTCGCGCCCACGTGCAGATCGTCGCTGTTGCGTGTGGCGTCGATCAAGTCGAGCAAGTAGTGGTGAATCGCCTCGTCCATCGTCACTCGGCGAACGGCCTCTTGCAGGGCGATCACCTGCTGGCAGTCCAGAACCGGCGTCAGACTGTCAACCGGCTCACCCTGGCGGTGACTCGTCAGCACCTGTAATTCCTCGTCGCGATCGGGATACCCGATGCTGGTTTGCAACAGGAAGCGGTCAAGCTGGCTTTCGGGTAACGGGTAAGTCCCCTCAAACTCGAAGGGATTCTGCGTAGCGATCACCATGAACGGCCGCGGCAGCCGGTAGGTATGGCCGTCGACGGACACCTGGCCGTCGCTCATCGCTTCCAGCAGCGCGCTTTGCGTGCGGGGAGTCGTGCGATTGATTTCGTCCGCCAGGACAATATTGGCGAAGATCGGTCCCTGGCTGAAAAAGAACTCGCTCGTCTTCGCGTCGAAAATGCTCGACCCGACGATGTCGCCGGGGAGTAAGTCGGGGGTGAACTGGATCCGCGTGAAGCGGGCGTTGATGCTCTTCGCGAGCGCCTTGCCGACCAGCGTCTTGCCGACCCCTGGCACGTCTTCGAGCAAGACGTGCTCGCCGGACAGTAGCGCCGCGACGCACAAGCGAATCACGCGCGGCTTGCCCAGCACGACTTTGGCAATATTGGCTTCAAGTTCTCCGACCAGGCTATGCAGCTCGGGCGTCATGTTGGCAGTCCACGCAGGAGTGTTCCGTCGAGTGGTGCGAAAAGTCGCGCCGCTCGCCTCGTTCCGGGAAATGCGCACCGGGCACCGCCACGTCCAGGCCGCCACCAGCGAACACATTTCATGGTAGCCGCAAGAAACCGGCACGGTCCACCCCCTGCCGGATTTCAAAAGCGGGCAACTAACGGCGGGGGCTTGGAAGCTTGCGAATGCGGCAAAGCGAGTTTCGCTTGGCGTAATGGATCAGGGGCGGGCGCCGGCTTGTAACTTTGTTAAACACTCGAAATGGTTAGCGCAATTGCGGAATCGCGCGACGCAAGGGAATATCGCCTGGGTAGCCGTCCACCCCCAGCAACTGCGCGCGCTGCTGTCGCGCCCGCTCTCGGCGGCGCCACTCCTGAAACTCGCGTCCAGAAAAGGCCAGGGCGACTGCGATTACCGCTGTAAGCACCAATAGGGTGCGCAGGCGGAAACGGCCCCAGCGTTGCATTGGCCCTGGCATCTGTGCTCCTTAGGTTGCAGGAACCTTTGGGTGTGAGCGATCCGCGAGTGGTATCGGGTTAAGCAGGCCTGAGCCTGTCGGTCATCTTCTGGTAGAGCCCTGGCGCGACAGCCGCAAAACGTCTGCCCCTGGAGCAATAACCGTGCTTCAACCCTCGTTCCCGGCAGGGTATACTGCCCGATCACCATTTTCGGCCGTCGGGCTTTCCGTCCGCCGGCAAACCTTACCGCGGCAGGTCGATACCGTGATCATCGTACTGAAGCCCAACGTCACCGAGCAGCAGATCGAGCACGTCGTGCAGCGCGTGGAAGCCCTGGGGCTGAAAGCGCACCTCAGTCGTGGCACTTATCGAACGATTATAGGTGTCATCGGCGACGAGGCCAAAACTCAGGTCGCGCCGCTGGAAGCCATTCCGGGCGTGGCACAAGTGGTGCCCATACTGCCTCCGTACAAGCTGGCGAGCTTGGAAGCGCACCCCGAGCCCAGCGTCGTCGACGTGGCCGGTGTGAAGTTCGGCGGCGGCTACCTGGGCATGATCGCTGGTCCCTGTGCCGTGGAAAGCGCCGAACGATTGGATTCGATCGCGGCCGCTATCAAGGCCGCCGGGGCGAATGTCCTGCGCGGTGGCGCCTTCAAGCCGCGCACCAGCCCCTATGCGTTTCAAGGTTTGGGCGAAGAGGGGCTGAAGATCCTGCGCGACACGGGCGACAAGTACGGCATGCCGATCGTTACCGAGGTAATGGATCCGCGCCGCGTGGAACTGGTGGATCGATACACCGATATGTTCCAGATCGGCGCCCGCAACATGCAGAATTTCAACTTGCTTACGGAAGTCGGTCAGACGCGTCGGCCCGTGCTGCTGAAGCGCGGCATGAGCGCCAGCGTTAAAGACTTGCTAATGAGCGCGGAATATATCCTCGCCCAAGGAAACGCCAACGTTGTGCTCTGCGAACGCGGCATCAAGAGCTTTGACAGCGCTACGCGCAATCTATTCGACGTGGCGGCCGTTCCACTGGCCAAAACGCTATCGCACCTGCCCATCATCGTTGACCCAAGTCATGCCACTGGACGTCCCGATCTGATTCCAGCTTGTGCGCTGGCAGGGGTGGCCGCCGGAGCCGACGGGGTCCATATCGAGGTCCATAACTGCCCAGAGGAGGCGCTCTCGGACGGAGAACAGGCCTTGTTGCCTGAACAGTACGCCGAGGTGGCAGAGCAGATTCGCAAGCTGGCTGAACTGCTGGGCAAGACGATTTCGCAACCGGCAGGAGCAACCGTATGAGACGACCGCTGATCGCGGGCAATTGGAAAATGAATCTGGATCGGGCCGGCGCCGTGGCACTCGCCAAGGCTGTCGTGACCAAGGCTGGGGACTACCCGGCTGCTGATCTTTTGGTCTGCCCGCCGAACGTCTATATCGACGCCGTGAGTGCGGTGCTCAAAGGGAGCCGCGTTGCGCTGGGTGCGCAGAACATGTATCACGAGGCCAACGGAGCGTTCACCGGCGAAACGAGTGCCGCGATGCTCAAGGATCTGGGCTGCCAGTACGTTATTCTGGGGCATAGCGAACGCCGCAATATTCTGGGCGAGACCGACGACCAGGTGCGGGCCAAGACCGTGGCGGCTCTGGCCGCGGGGATCGTGCCGGTCGTGTGCGTCGGCGAGCTACTGGCCGAGCGCCAGGCGGGGCAGACCGGTGCGGTCATTGCCCGGCAGATGGCCGGGTCACTCGCGGGTCTATCAGCGGCGGACATGGAGAAAACGGTCATTGCCTACGAGCCGGTTTGGGCCATCGGAACCGGTCAGGTGGCCACGCCCGAGCAGGCCGAAGAGGTGCATCGGGACCTTCGCAGAATCGTGACCGAGCGATACAATACTGCCACTGCGGAGAAGGTCCGGATTCTGTACGGCGGCAGCGTCAAGCCGGGCAACGCCGGCGAACTGCTCGCACAGCCGGATATCGATGGAGCGCTCATCGGCGGGGCAAGCCTGAAGGCGGATGATTTTCTGGGCATTGCCGCCGCGGCGCGTTAGCAAGGATTGCGAACTTTTCGGGCGAGTTTTCACCGTTGCACACCCGCGGCGGCTCGTCACAGTACTCGCCCACAATGGACTAGTCGTGCAGGAGAAAGAGCCATGTTCGGCGGCATCCTGATGGTGTTGATGTTTCTGGTCGCGTTGTTCTTGATTCTGCTCGTGCTGATTCAGCGCGGACGCGGCGGTGGTCTGGCTGGCGCATTTGGTGGCATGGGAGGGCAGAGCGCCTTCGGCACCAAAGCCGGCGACCTTTTCACCCGCATTACGATCGTGGCAGCGTCGATCTGGGTTGTGTTGTGCGTCCTCGGTGTGAAGTATTACAACACGCCTGATAACTTCAGCAGCAAGCTGGGCGGGGCAGCCAAGGTCGACGTTCAACCAGGCGGCGCCAAGGCATCGCTGGGTGGCGTGGACGTCGATGTCAAGGCATCTCCCCAGGGGACCGAGGCGGCACCAGGTACTGGCGAGACGAAGGCGCCTGAGGGTAGCGCTACCGAGGGAAGCGCTACCGAGACAGCACCCCCCGCTACTGGTTCCGCAACAAGCGAAGCAGCGCCTGCGGAACCCGCGGCCAGCGAAGCGCCCAAGTAACCGCAATATCGCCTGATAATTCGCTGCACGCTAGGCATGCACGAATCGAGTATCGGGCGAACAGACTGTTTTGATTGTGGCGATCGTCATTTCATTGGTTCGATCGTTTCCGCGTTCACACTTTTGGGGAGTCCTCGACCGTGCTATTGAGCATGACCGGATACGGCGAGGCTCGCGGCAAGCTTGAGGGGCGCAGCGCCTGGGTTGAAGTGCGGACGATCAACGGCCGGTACTTCAAGCTGTCGACCAAATGCCTGGAAGCGTACAACGCGCTCGAGCCTGAGATCGAACAGGTAGTCCGCCGGCAGATTCGCCGGGGCTCGATCCAAGTGACGCTGCGTGTCGATCGGCCACGCACCGGGGACGCCAGCGGCATCAACGGCGTGGTACTCGACGGCTACCGCCAGCAGCTTCGCGAGCTGTTTCAGTCTTGGAAGGTCGACGATCCGATTCCGTATGGCGCGCTATTGGAGCTGCCGGGCGTGGTTGTCGAGCACGCCGTCTCGAGCACTGAATTGGCAGAGGATTGGCCGCTGATCGAGTCGACGCTCAACGCGGCACTCACGAATCTGGCCAACATGCGCTCCAAGGAAGGGAAGGCGATGGCGGCCGACTTGGCAGATAACTGTCGGCAGATCGCCAGCGAGCTATCGCACGTCGAACAGAGGACGCCGCTCGTGGCCGAGGCTTACCGGACACGTTTGACGGACCGGCTGCAAAAAACGCTCGATCAGTTCCAGGTCACACTCGAGCCCGGCGACCTGATAAGGGAAGTCAGCATTTTTGCTGAGCGGTCGGACATTTCGGAGGAAACTGTCCGCCTGCGCAGCCACCTGGAGCAGTTCGACCAATTGCTGCGCGCGGAAGAAAGTTCTGGCCGAAAGCTGGAATTCCTCACGCAGGAAATGTTCCGCGAAGCCAATACGATCGGCTCGAAGGCGAATGACGTCACGATCTCGCGGCACGTCATCGAGATCAAGGCGGCCATCGAGCGGGTCCGCGAGATGATTCAAAACGTCGAGTGACAACAGGCGTCCCATGCGCCGAGCGGGCTGATGAATATCCGATCGGGCCAATTAGTGATCGTTTCCGGACCCTCGGGGGCGGGGAAAACTACGCTCCTGCAGCGAGTTTACGAGCATACGGACCTGCCGCTGGTGCCCAGCGTCTCGGCGACCACCCGGCGGCCGCGCCCCGGCGAGCAGGATGGGGTGGACTATCATTTTCTCAGCCGCGAGGAATTTGCGCGCCGCCGGCAGCATGGCGATTTTCTCGAATCTTGCGAAGTTTACGGCCAGGGGGACTGGTACGGCACATTGCGGGAGGAGGTCACCCCTAGCCTGGCGGCCGGTAAGTGGGTAGTCTTGGAGATTGACGTGCAAGGCACGGTGGAAGTGCTGAGGCACTATCCTCAAGCCTTGACAATCTTTGTGGAGCCCGGCTCGCTCGATGAACTCGAGCGTCGACTGCGCGACCGGGGCACCGAAAGTGCCGCGGCTCTCGAGCGAAGGCTGGAAGTGGCGCGCCACGAACTGGCATCGATCGACATCTATCGCCACCGGGTAATTAACGACGAAGTCGACCGCGCGACGCGCGTGATCTGCGATATTCTCAACCAGGCAAGCCTGCAGCAAGTGGGAGACGTTTCGGAATGATTGACGAACTTCGCGAGGAACGAATCGTGAACAAGGTGGGCGGACGCTTCAAGCTGTCCACCCTCATCCAGAAGCGCCTGGTAGCATTGAACGCCGGCAGCCGGCCGCTGGTGAATCTCGACACGCATGACAAGCTCGAGATCGTGATCCAGGAAATCATGCAGGACAAGATTTACCTCGATTCGTCAGCCAATCTGCGCATCACGGGCGAGCCCGAGGCGGGCGGAGGTCCGGTCGAGTTGGATCTCACCGATCTATAGACGGGGATCTATGAACGGGCGCGAGGTCGTAGTCGGCGTCACCGGGGGCGTCGCGGCTTACAAGACCGCGGCGCTGGTGAGCCAATTGGTGCAGGCCGGGGCGGGAGTGTCCGTCGTGCTGACGGCCTCGGCGCGCGAGTTTATCGGCGCCGCGACGTTCGAGGCGCTGACGGGCCGCGCGGTTAACACCCAAGTCTTTCACGAGCCCGAGCATCCGCTCGGCGCCCACATCGATCTGGCGACACGCGGCGAGATTCTCTGCGTCGCGCCGGCAACTGCTAATTTTCTGGCGAAGACGGCGCAAGGCCTGGCCGACGATTTGTTGAGCACGCTGGCCTTGAGCTTTACCGGGACGATCATGCTCGCTCCGGCGATGAATTGCGAAATGTGGGATAAGCCGGCCGTGCAGCGCAACATCGCACAGTTGCGCCAGGACGGTGTCGTTCTGGTCGGTCCTGAAGAAGGCTGGCTAAGTTGCCGGCAGCGCGGCATGGGACGGATGGCGGCACCGGAAAAGATCTTTGCTGCCATCGCCGAGCAACTCTCCCAAATTCCGAAGAAATGAGCGCCACTGCCGCGGGGCAATGCCGTACTGCCGCAAGAGAATCTCCAATCATTCCGAACCGTCGATGGCGCGAATCCTGATTACGTCCGGCCCCACGCGGCAGTATCTCGACGCGGTGCGCTATTTGACGAATGCCTCGAGTGGTCGTATGGGCTGTGCCCTGGCCGCGAGTGCCCTGGCCGCCGGTCATGAGGTGATCGTCGTCAGCGGACCGGTCGATGTCGAATATCCGCCCG
This sequence comes from Pirellulales bacterium, assembly GCA_036499395.1. NCBI lineage: Bacteria > Pseudomonadati > Planctomycetota > Planctomycetia > Pirellulales > Pirellulales bacterium. Next base: position 100,554 of record DASYDW010000077.1, on the reverse strand, counting down.
GGGTGCGTGTGATTCCGGTCGTTTCCACCGAAGAGATGCTCGCCGAATGCCAGCAGGTCTTTGCGTCGTGCGACGGATTGATCGGCGTGGCCGCTCCTTGCGACTATCGTCCTGTGAAGGTTGCGCCCGGCAAGATCAGCAAGACGGGCGAGCCGCTCGAACTGCACCTGATCGAAACGCCCGACGTCGTGGCAACGCTGGGTGCCGCAAAACTCGGTCAATGGCTGGTCGGCTTTGCGCTTGAGGCAGACGATCACCGACTACGCGCCTTGGCGAAGCTGGAAAAAAAGCATTGCGACCTCATGGTCTCAAACGGTCCCGAGGCGATGAACGCGCTCGACACCCAGGTCGAATTGATTGATTCCACGGGCGCCGTGGTGCAAGAGCTCTCGGGTAGCAAAGAGGAAGTCGCCGACGGCATCTTCCGCGTGATACAGGACCGACTGATTGACCAGCGGAAATAGATCGCACCTCACGCCTCGGCGGACCGGACGCTTACGAACCGGTCGCCATGGCCTCTTCCGTGTCGGGCGTGGCGTCGTTGCTACATGGCATCGTGTTCGATCCGACCAGCCGTAATAGAGCGATCTCGGGGCGGCAGTTGTAGCGCACCGGCGTCAGGCCTGAAACACCGCGGCTGACGTGCATCAGCGTCGGCGCCTCGTAGAACAGGCCCGAGGCGTATCGGGTACCGAAGATACTAGGTGCCAGAACCGCGCCGAAGAACGGGAATTGAATCTGGCCACCGTGCGTATGGCCGGCCAACATCAGGTCGTAGCGCCGGCGGCGCGCCCAACCGATTTGATCCGGAGAATGCGACAGCAGGATTCGTAGCGCGTCCGCCGGTTCGTTGGTGCCGGATTGCTCGCTAGCGTCTGTCGTCGGAGGAATCCAGGGAAGCTCGTTGCCGGTGAGCACGATCGTTTCCCCGGCCACTTCCAAACGGCGCGTGCGTCCGCCGAGGTTCGTAACACCGGCCGCGGCGAGCTTGGTGCGCAACGTTTCGAGATCGACGCACACGTCGTGATTTCCAAGGACTCCGTAGACACCAAGCGGCGCGTTCAAGCGGCTGAGCGTGGGCACGATCCAATCCAGGCACTTCGATGCGTCGACAATGTCCCCGGTTATCGCCACCAGGTCCGGCGACAGGGCGTTGGTCCGATCGACCATCTCGTGGAAAAAGTCGATCGATATCCGGCCGCTCATGTGCAGGTCGGATAGATGCGAGATCGACAATCCCTCGAGTCGCGGCGGCAATTGCGCGAGCGCCAGCGTTTTTAGATTTACCTCAACCTGAAACACTTCATTGCCGGGTAGTTGCACGGCGAAGCGGCTGAAGCCGTGCGCCAGCGACTGGCCTGATCGTTGGCGGGCGAAGTCGAAGCTCTCGATGCGCAGGGAACGCAACTGCGCTGGGTCGCGACGCAGGCGCCGGGAGACGATCCACCAGGGAAATGGTCCGAGCGCGACCAATAGGCACGCGAGTGCATAACTTTGCGCCGCAACCGCGGCCCAGGAACCCGTGGCATGTGCCAGCAGTGAGATAATCGACGTCGGCAGGTACGCGGCAATGGCTGGCGAGGCTGCCAGTGCCGCGACCAGGAGCACAAGCGGCCCGCCCAGAAATCCGAGTAGCGCCAGTCCCGAGCACCCATGAACCAACGGCCGCCAAACACCCAGGCCGTGCGTGCGATTCAGGAAGGTGATCCAAAAGGCACTGCTACCGACCACGGCCAGTGCGAACAGCGAGCAAGCGAGCAGCGGCTCCATCCCGACGATCCTTGAAGTCTAGAGTCGCGGCGCGCCTGCGCCGGATGCCCCCAGCGAATGATATCAGCCCTGCCGCACCATGCGCGAAGAATTGGATACCTTTTCGACGGTATCCAGCAAGGCGTCCAGCCGGAACGGCTTATACAGCACGGCATCGGCCTGTAGGCCCGCCTGCCGCGCTTTGACGATTGAGTGACCGGGGTCGTATCCAAAGCCGGTCATGAGCACCATAGGGACCGCGTCCAGGATGCCCTGCAGCTTGAGCATCAATTCGTAGCCACTCATGTCGGGCAAGCGGATGTCGGCAATGATGCAATCGTAACTGGTACCCGGCGCCAGGTTGCGGACCATGCAGACGGCTTCACCAGCGTCGTGTGCCGTTTCGACCACACAGCCGTAACGTTCGAGCAGATTGTGGGCCGCGCTGCGAACGTTTTCGTCGGCGTCAACGACCAGGATCTGCAGGCCGCGCAACTGCGGGCGTTGCTGATTCTGCATCGGCTGCGGATGCGCCTGGCTAGGAGCCATCTTCTGGCCCACCTGCTGAATCACCTGCTTGATGTCACGGGCGTTACGCAGAATGCTCTGCAAACGCTCGCCCACGTCGGGGTCGTGGCCGATGTACCGCTCCATCAGGTTGACGGCGTCGTTGAGGATATCGTCGACCGGCATCGCCACGGCGCGGTGTACAGCCTCGATATTCTCGACGACCGTGGTGGCCTTCTCGGCGACCAGCAATTCCAGCGTGTTGAGCGCGACGGCCACGTCGCGGGTGAATATCTCGAGGAATTGCATGTCGCTTTCGGTGAAAGCCCGCGGCTCGGGGCTTTCAACGTTGAAAGTACCGATTACTTCGTCATGCAAAATGAGGGGGACGGTCAGAGAGCTTTTGGCCCCTTTACACCCCTCGAGATAGAGCGGATCTTCGGTCGTGTCTTCGCACAGGTAGCTCTTGCCGGTGGCGGCCACGAATCCGGTCACGCCGTTGTTTTGCAATTGAGCGTATAGCGAACGATCCATCGCCTCGGGCACCATGCCGGCCGCCAGCAGCGGTTCGAGCTTGCCGGAATTGGCATCCAACAAGCGAATCTCGACGACGTCGAAGTTCAGCAGGTCCTGAGTGAAGTGCAGGATGTTCGACTTTAAGAGCTCGATCCGCTCTTCGATCGACATGTGCGAAAGTTCGTCGGGCGACAGATCGGCCAGTTCAACGCCAGCCTGATGAATCGCGGCCAGCTTTTGCTGCTGGAGAACTTCGCTCGTGACGTCGCGAATCGTGACGATCAGGTTTTGCGGCGGTCCGTCCGAATCGCAGACCGGCATGGCATGCACGCGGAAGTAGCGATTATCGCTCGAGCGTAGCGTGGAACAACTGCGAGCCCCGGTGGCGAGGGCCGTGTGGAACGGACAGAAGTCGGGCCCGAGAATTTCGGGGCTGCCGAGGACCGCGTAGAAATTCAGACCGACGATCGAGTCGCGATCGGTCCATTCACGCAGCCGCCCGTTGCCCCAAATGACGGAATTGTCGCCGTCCAGGAGCACAACGCCATCAGGCATTTGCTCAAGGATGCGTTCGTTCTGCAGGAGTTTGCCCAGCTCCATCGCTTCGCGAAGGTGCGGCGAGGAGACGTAAACGGCATCGAACTTTTCGCGAGCGAGCCGGGCGAAGGCGCGGATCGGGTTCTGAACAGGAACGGTCTCGACCGTGTCCCCGAGGCGAGCCAACAAGGGGGACGTGTCCTCGCCCGCGTCCCCTAGCAGCAGGATTCTGGGTCTTTCCGTCAAAGGCCCTAACTCCCGGCAGATATGAATAATCCGTAATCGATTATAGGAGCGGCCTCGGCTGCGAACAACCGCTCAGCACGCCCTAGTTTTCCATCGGACGCTCAAGGTCTCGCAAATCAGCCCTCCTGGGGCTCGGTCCCGCTTTCCTGTTTTTCGCTATCGGCACGACAGTAATGCTCGCTCTCACCGTTAGGGCCGACCGGTCCTAATGAGGGGCGAGCGCGCCGCGCTTCGACGCGATCAGCTTCAGCAGGGCATGCTGCGGATCGGCGAATTTCTTGAGCCCCTCGTCCATGAGCGTCTCTTCGAGGTGCTTGATGTCGACCTTGGCGTCGATTTCGTCCAGCACGGCCTTGGGCGGCAATTCGTCCACATGACGTGTGATTGTGCGGCCGCTCTTCTCGACGGCATCGTTGGTCGCGGGAGGATTCGTCTCGATATCGCTGCCGGCGAAGGCCTCGACGTACTTCCAGGGAGGATCCTCCGGCTTTTTGGTGCCGGTGCTGGCAAAGATCATCTCTTGTTGAAGCGGTGTCTTGTTCTGCTTCCAGAACTCCTGGTTCGCGGCCCAGATCCGCTTGGCATTGACGATGCCGACCATTCCTTGGGCGGCGGGCGAGAGGCTGGGAACCGCCTTCTCGGTGTAGACGTCCAATCGCGATACGAAGATGCTGTACACGCTCTTGAAATGGCTTAGATTCGCCCGACGACATGCCCCGCGCCACACGGCGTCACGAGCGGCCAGGTATTGCCGCATGCTGAAGATCAGCGTCACATTCACGGTGACGTCGGCAGCGACCAACTCTTCGAGAGCATCGAGCCCCGCGGGAGTCGCCGGTACCTTGATCATGCGGTTCTTGTGGCCAGCGGCCCATTTCTTCCCGAGCTCGATATACCGCTTGACGCGCTCGGCATGGGGTAGCGGATTGTGGATATCTTCGATCAGCGGATCAAGTTCGAAGCTGACGTAGCCATCGTTTCCGCCGGTTTTTTCCCAGACCGGTAGAAATACCTGCTGGGCGCCGCGGACCAGCTTGTCTGTCGTCTGCCAGGCGATTTCCTCGTCCGAAAGGCCGCGCTGCAACAGTCCCTCGAGGTCGCTATCGAAGCGTCCCGTTTCGATCAGCCCGGAGACAATGATCGGATTCGACGTTGCACCGCTAGCACCTAGGGCGAAGTTCTTGGCCACCAAGTCAGGGTCAATCGAATCGAGCCAGAGCTTCGTGCCACTGGCGATCAGGGACTTAAGTGATGAGCTCATGACGCCCTCAAAGGTTCTTCGTAACTGACTTTGCATAAATAGTTTAGAACGCTACCTGCGACCAATGCGCCAGTCGCAGCAGCGGTTTTCCGGGGCAGCGAGTGAGAATAGCACAATCGAGAAGTTGAAGCCATCAACGATCCATTGAGGCACTGTTTCGGTTGCAGTGACTAGGGTGTTTGCGATGACTTTGTGCGTTTTCGGTGATTTTAACGGTTATTCCTGTTTTGCGGGCAGTCGGTGGCCGATTAATGGTGGGACATCCGAGCCCGATGGCTCGCGGTGTTGGTCGGTTACGACTCTGCGCGACAACGAGGAGCTCGTTCGTGCTGGGAGTGCTTTCAAAGATTGCGATTGCGGTAGCACTGGTCTGCGGGCCAATGCTAGCAGGCTGGTGCTCTGCCCAGAGCAGTGGCTATCAGAGGGCCGTGCGCCAACAGGCCTTCTGGCAAGACGCGAGTGAGGAGACGATTCCGCCGGGCTACGGCGACGGCCCCAGTGATGGCGGCATGATCGCAGAGAACGACGACGGTGAATTCGTGGGAGAGTTCGGCGAAATGCTGGACGAGAACTCCTGCGTCTGCCCGAACAACTGCGATGACGGCCCCGATTCGATCTTTCCCGACGGTGTTTTCAATAACCGCGGCCCGCTGTGGTACTCGTCAGTCGCGTTCACGATGATGCAGCGATCGGCCCCTACGCATCAGGGGACTGCGTTGCCACTAGCGCAATTGTTTCAGGAAGCACTAACCACTAGCGGCCAAGTGGTGCTTCTGCATCCGCTCGTAATGGGCACGAGCGGGCTAGACTTCCACTTCACGCCAGGTGCGAGATTTACGATCGGGAGAAACCTCTTTGAAGATGTTCTCCATCGCCAACACGCCATTGAATTCACCTTCATCGGGCTGAATACCTGGTCCACGAGCGGCAACGCGATCGGCGGGCCGGGTTTTTCGTCGTCGACTTTCGCTCAGTTCGCGGGATTGTTTTCGAAATTTCCGCTCACAGTTGGCGGCTTCAATGGCGCGTCTTTGATGACGATGGCGGATTCGTCGAGCTTCAGCAACTTCGAGATAAACTACCGCATTTCAAAATTGCCGAGGCCGGATCGCATTTCGCAACTCCCCGACGGCACGTGGATGCAGGTCGCGACCCCGACATTGGTACCGTCGTTCATCACCGGTTTCCGCATGTTTACGCTCAACGATCATTTCAATTGGTTTTCGTCCGGCGTTCACAGCGACGGCAGCGTGTTCCAGGGCGTCTACAACATAAAGACCACGAACGTTCTGGCGGGGATGCAAATCGGCGGCGACGTCATCATGAATCAGAACATTTGGCAACTAGGGGTTCGGGCCAAAGCGGGCGTGTATGGCAACCTGGCCAAGCAATCCTCGGAAGTCTCGATCGTCGACCCAGACCTGGGCAATGCATCTGGCACGGGCCAAGGTTCGTCGCCAACGACGGCGTTCATCGGCGACCTGGGATTTTTCGGCACGACACGTCTGACCGAGCGCATGTACTTTCGTGGCGGTTACGACCTGATGTGGGTTGGCGGCATCGCGAATGCCGCGGAGCAAGTGCAGTACACGAGCAACATCGCCCCCGTGGTCCGTAAGAACGGCCACGTCCTACTGCAAGGGGTTACGTTGGGAGTCGACATCTGCTTCTAAATGCAGCAGACGTGAATGCGGTGCCAACAGCGCGACAAGCCTGGCTGCCGTCCGGGCACGTGCCAGTGATTATTCTTCGGCGGCGATCACCACGGCCGCCGATTGGCCGGTCGAGGCCTGATTCAAAATTACGGCCGTGCCCTTCGCACCCCGTAACGGTTCCCCATGGACGACATTCACGGGGCACTGCGGATCACGACGCTCGTAATTGAGGGTCCGCGGAACCTCGTTATTGACGAAGCCCAGCACGCTGGCCGCCATTTCCACCGCGCCAGTGCCCGCACCCAGATTGCCAAAGTAGCTTTTTGGCGCGGTAACGGGAACGTCTCCTAGCACCTGGCGAATGGCCTGCGCTTCGGCCCGATCATCAAGAATCGTGCTGATACCGTTCGCATTCACGTGTCCAATATCACCCGGCTCAAGCTCGGCGCAGCGCAAGCTATTTTCGATGGTCGCGCGGATTGCCGTTCCCTTGAGCGGCGAGCCGTTAACACGTGGCTCGAAGCCGCTAGCATAGCCCAGCACGCGTCCGAAAATCTTCACTCCGCGGGCCTCGGCGTGACGGCGACTTTCCAGGACGAAGGCGGCCGAGCCTTCGCCGTAGACGGCACCCGTGCGATCGGCGTCGAACGGACGGCTGGCTGTTTTCGGATCCTGCCCCTGACGCGCCGTGTCGCAAAGGACGGCCCGCACGTAGGTTGTGGGGTGAATGCGCGAACTGGTTCCACCGGCCACCATCACGTCCGCTAATCCGCGCTCGATGATGCGGGATGCTTCGGCAATCGCCAGCAGGCTGGAGACCTCGGCCGTGGCGAGCGAGTTGCTGGGGCCGCGGGCATCGTAGTTGATCGCGATGTGGCAGGCTGGCATGTTGGGCAGATATTTCAACATCCACAAGGGATACAACTGCGCCATAGCATGTTGTCCCCAGCGACGGAAATCGAATCGGCCATCGACCATGCAACTGCGATAGGCGGCCTCGACATCGTCCAGCGGGCAGAGAATCATGTCGGCGCCGAACACCACGCCGAATCGCTCCGGATCAATGGCCCCCGGAGACAAGCCCGCTTGCCCACACGCCATGTCGGCCGCGCTGACGCCGAACTGGATGTCGCGCGACATCACTTTCAAGCTCTTGCGTGGCTTGACGAACTGTTTCGGGTCGAAGCCTGTCACTTCGGCGCCGTAGGTGACGGGCAAGCCCTGTGCGTCGAACAGTGAGAGTGGCCGGACGCCGCTGGTGCCGTGACGAAGCGCCGTCCAAAAGGCATCGCCGCCGATGCCGATCGGACTGACGATTCCTAGCCCCGTTATGACGATGTCTCGCGCCGCCACGATCGACTCCCTACGGGATCAGGCACATTCAAAACGCGACGTCCCTGTCCCTCGCCGGCCCAAAACGTCAGACACGGCACTCCAGCCTTAATCCGGCGAACGCTCGGCGCAAAGGGGTTGCGCTCGATTAACCGGAAATAGCGCTCCCCCAGCACCGCTGCCCAGCCGGGGTCTAAATCATTGTCTATTCGTAAGTTTTGTCCAGATGCTGCGGCGGAAGAGTGCGGCGGAAATCCCCATTATCGCACGGTTTTCAAAGAATAGACCATTTCTATGAGCGGGCACGGCACAAGCCATGTTCTCGGCCCAAACAGCCTATAGAGCCTGCTTCTTAAGACGTCCCACGCAATACGCCGAAATGTGGGTTTGACGTCATCGTGAGCGATCTATTCGCCCTCAATCTCCCAGTTTCGCAGTGGGGAATGCCCCGGCATTCTCGCCCAAGTGACCACATCATCGAAATACTCAAGTACCCGTACCCCGGGTTGGCCCACCCCCACGTTACCCAATTTTCGCCGCGAGGAGCCGGGGCGCGTCGGCGCGCACAGCCGGAGCGATTTCTCGCTGCGGGACGCACGCCAGTTGGTTAACGACCTGTTTGAACCCAGGCCGTGGATTTATTGGGTCGATTTCTCACTGTCGATCGGCCTGGGGACGGCCGCGCTGCTCGTTCTCCGTCGGGCGCCTCTGAATTGGGCGGGCTGGGGAATCATCTACGCGGCCGCCGTGTTGGCGTTTTACCGCGCCGCTATGTTCAGTCACGAAGTCGTTCACCTGCGAGCAGAGAAGTTCAAAGCGTTTCGCATCTATTGGAACCTGCTGTGCGGTATTCCGTTTTTGATCCCCTCGTTTTTGTATCAGACGCATACTTTGCATCATGTGCGGAAGCACTACGGCACGGCCAATGACGGCGAGTATCTGCCGCTGGCCACGGGCCCGGTACGTAATATCTTTCTGTTTCTTTGCGAACCGCTGGTGATGCCGGCCATCGCCGTGGTTCGCTTCCTGGTATTGGCGCCGTTGACATGGATCAGCCCGCGCTCGCGCAAATGGGTTTACGCGCACGCCTCGTCGATGGTGATCGATCCCACCTTCGTTCGGCCGCTGCCCGGTCGCGGCGAGTTGCGCACCTGGCGGTTGCAAGAGGCGGCCTGTTTCGCGTTGGCGCTGGGCACGCTATTGGCCGTGGTCTCGGGCTTACGACCGTGGCAATTCGTGCGTGATCTTTACCTGATCGCCGCTGGCGTGCTCATGATCAATGCGATTCGCACCATGGGCGCACATCGTTATCTGCATCGCGGTGAGCCGGTGAGCTTCGTCGAGCAGTTGGTCGATTCGCTGAACTACCCGAATCATCCCATCACGGGCGAGTTGTGGGCTCCGGTGGGATTACGGTATCACGCCTTGCACCACCTGTTTCCGTCGCTGCCGTATCACGCTCTGCCCGCGGCCCACGAGCGACTGATGGCTGGCTTGCCCTCTGGTTCGCCCTACCACCTTACGATCTGCTCGAGTTTGCCATCGGCTTTGCTTGCGTTGTGGCGTCGAGCCCGCAGCTCGACTACGGCTTAGCCGGCAGATCGAGATCGTACATGCGGTAGGTTTTCGTCAGTTTGGCGTTCATCTTTTCCAGCCCGACGCGGGGCATGACGTTCGACTCGGCGATCCAGGAAAATTCGGCTTCTTTCACGCCCATCGAGAGTGCCTTAGGGACGAGCGCACGCAACAGGACCAGTCCCAGTCCCCAGCGTTGAAACTCGGGCACGACGTTGATGCTGATGATGCGAATGCGGCGGACATCTTTTCGGCCGCGCAGCAAGTGAATAAAGCCGAAGGGCAAGAGCCGGCCGCGAATTCGCCGGATGGTCGGGTTGTAATCCGGCAACCCTAGCACGGCGCCGACGCCGCGACCGTCGACCTCGGCGATGAGGGCCAACTCGCGGCTAACGAGGTAGCTGAGCGTGCGCGCGAATTCGGCCACCTCGTGCTTCGTGAGCGGCACAAATCCCCACATCGCCTCGAACGAGCGATTATAGAGTTCGAGAAACAGCTCGACGTCTTTTGTCGAGGAGGGAATCATGGGTCGGACCGTGGCCTGGCAGCGTTCTTGCGCTTGATCCACAAGCCAGCCCATCTCCTTTTCGAACTCGGGAAGCTGAGCTTCGTAGCCCACATAGGCCAGCAAATCCTGTGACTTCTGAAATCCGTACCCCGTGATCAGCTTTTCGTAAAACGGCGGATTGTAGGGCATCAGGAACGTAGGCGGTGTGTCGAAACCCTCGACGAGCAGGCCGCAGTCGTAATTCATCGAAGGATTCGCCGGTCCGCGCAGCTTCGTAATGCCGCGTTCGGCCAACCAGCCTCGCACGGCATCCAGCAAGGCATTGGCCACCGCGGGATCGTCGACGGTCTCGAAGAATCCGAAGAATCCGCGTTCTTCCTTGTGCTCGCGATTGTGCTCCCGGTTAATAATCGCAGCCACGCGGCCGCAGACTTCGCCGTCGCGCATCGCGAGAAATGTTTGCACCTCAGCCGTTTCGTGAAACGGATGGTGTTTGAAGCCGGCCAGTTCGCTCTCAATGAGTCGCAGGCGCGGAATCCAATTCGGATCCCCCTTATACAGGCGCTCGGGGACATTCAGAAAAACTCGCCGGTCGCTCCAACTTTTGACCGGCTTGATTTCGACTGCGGACATAGCATCCTTCTAGCCTGCCGATCCCACGGCAGACTTAATGACTTGCACGGCAGAACCGCACGACTCCCGAACAGCCCAATTTGGCGTCTTTATCGCCCGCGAGCGATCAATACGCGTTACAGGGTCACGCGAAAGCACAAATTTCGTTCGCTTTGGCGAAACGCCGCGAATGCGCATGCCAAAAATGTCAATCGTACAAATGTCCCGAGTGCTCGCCAGATGCGTAGCCGGTCAGTTGGTACGTTTGCATTGATTTCGCAGGAAAAGGTGCAATGCTAATATAGCGATGGCTTGGTGGGCAATATTCCCACCCGCCCCTGCGCAAGAATTCGACCTCGGACACCCTCCGCTGACGTCCCGCCGCTACCGGAATTGCGAGCATTTAGCCCGGTCACGCGAATGCGGCGGCTGCGCCGAGGCTCGCATCAGTCATCAGTACCGAGCGGCCTTGAATTTCGCTGTATCTGCTGGAAGGTCCTGTCCGCCGCGGCGAGGGTCGGGCAGTTGAAATCGCAGCGCAGGACGAAAAAACGCCGGACGTAGAAAAAAAGGTCAAGCGATCGTGAAGGCTTTAATTACAGGCGCCAGTGGGTTTATTGGCACGCACCTTGCCTCGGCACTGACGGCAGAGGGGCATTCCGTTCGTTGCCTGGTGCGTCGCAATTCTCAGACTGTCCAGTTAGCCGAATTGCATGCCGAGTTGGCCTACGGTGATGTCACGGATCCAGAGAGCGTTGCGGCCGCCACGGCCGGCGTCGACGTCGTTTTTCATTTGGCCGGGCTCATCAAGGCGCTGACTTACGAAGAATTGTTGCGCGTCAACGAGCAAGGGACGCACAACGTCGCGCAGGCCTGCGCGGATCAACCTAACGCTCCGACGATGGTGCTGGTTTCTTCGCTGGCGGCAGCCGGTCCGTCGCACAGCGACCGACCACGTCGGGAAACCGACCCGGCCCAACCGGTCTCGAACTATGGACGGAGCAAGCGCGCCGGCGAACTGGCCGCGGCCCGCTTTGCGGACCGGATTCCGCTGACAATCGTCCGTCCCCCCGTGGTATTCGGCGAAGGGGACTTGACCCTGCTGTCGATGTTTCGCCCGATCAAGATGTTGCGGCTGCACCTGGTGCCCGGATTCACCGAGCGCCGAGCGTCGATGATTCACGCCACGGATCTGGTGGCTGGCCTGATCACGGCCGCAAAACGGGGCGAACGCATTATGCACGGTGATGACGTAAATTCGGCGCGCGGATACTACTTTCTGGCGGATGAAAGAAGCCCGACTTTCGCCGAGTTAGGGCAATTGATCGCCCGCTCGTTGGGCTACCGTCGTTTGCGCGTTGTTCGCGCGCCGGAAGCCTTGGGTTGGGGATTGGCGGGTCTGAACGAAGCCTGGGCCCGGCTTCGCCGCCGGCCACATATTTTCAATATCGATAAGTTACGCGAGGCGACCGCCGGCTCCTGGGTCTGTGGAGCGGAGCGGGCTCGCGAGCATTTGGGTTTCTCGGTGGGCGCGAATCTCGAGGCCCGGTTTGCCCAAACGACGCGCTGGTATCGCAGCCACGGCCTGCTGTAGGCACTTCTGCCAACCAATCGGCGCCCCAGTGGGGCAGCGGCTGCTCCAGGAGCCCGAGAGGTGACGTTCCGGCCTTTCCCTGGCAGCCGTGGCACGGTCAGCCCCGTGGGCTATCGCCGTACCGTGTGCGAATAGCCAAAAGGGGACCAAGGGCGGTCGGCCGCCGACCGCCATCTCCCCGCCTGGAATTCTCGCAAGTCTTTGATAGGCCTTGCTTCTCCTTGCTTTGGCCAAATTGCCAAATTAGGATCGAATGCTGGAACGAGACGTTGGACCTATCCTTTTCTTAGCAATCATCCGCCCCCACCCAGCCGCAGTGTTCCATGTGACTGCTGGTGGGGGCGAACCGGTCAATCGTTCGGTCAACGGGAGGTCTCGGATGACGTTACGCTCTGTGCGAGCTCGCGTCCTTATTGTCGGCTCGGTTTGCTCTGCAGTTGCGCTGGCTGCCGTCTCGGTCACGGCGACTACGACGACGCCCACCACCCCTAGCACGGGCACGTCGACGCCCTCCCCGTTTGCGCCGGCCGGTGTGGTCGTAAATGCCGATGGTGTGTTGCGGCGCGAAGTCTACGATGACCAAACGGGCATGTTGCAGCGTCGCCGCATCGAGGAAGCGCAAGCGGCGCTCAACGACAAGGTCATCGCGCGCAGTAATCTGCGCAAGGTCTCGCTGACACGTCTGGAGAACGCGATTCAAGCCAAGCTGGCAGCCGGACAACAGCCTACGGACGAAATGAACTGTCTGGCTGGTCTATGGCGGCTGCGCTATGTGTTTCTGTATCCCGACACCGGCGATGTCGTGATTGCCGGTCCGGCCGAAGGTTGGTTTCGTGATCTGTCGGGCCGCGTCGTGACGTTGACCGCCGCAAGGCCGGTGCTCGAATTGCAGGACCTCATTGTCGCGCTACGTGCTTATCCGCCAGGCGAGGATCAGGGGCCGCTGATCGGCTGCTCGATCGATCCCACACCTGAAGGGCTGGCCCGTATGCAGCAGTTCTTGGTGCAGATGGGGGGCGCGGCGACACCGGATCAAACCGATTTCATCGTCGACGGCTTGCGCACCGCGCTTGGTTTGCAGAAGGTGGCCATTCGCGGCATCTCGCCGAATACGCATTTCGCCCAGGTCATGGTCGAGGCCGATTACCGCATGAAATTGATCGGCATTGGCCTGGAACGTCCGCCCGTTCAAATCACCAGCTACGTCGACCGGGCTAATCCAGCCACGGTCAGCCGCAATGCGATGCAACGCTGGTACTTCGTCCCCGACTATAAATGCGTCCGCACGACCGAGGACCGCGACTCGATGGAGCTCGTCGGTGATGGCGTGAAGCTCGTGGGAGCCGACGAGGTCGTGGGAGCTGGCGGACAACGCGGCAAGTCGACGGCCACGAACAAGGCCAGCGTCTCGTTCGTCAACGGCTTTACGAAGAAATACCCGGAATTGGCCGCCCGGTCGCCCGTTTTTGCCCAACTGCGGAACCTGATTGATATGTCGGTGGCCGCGGCGTTCATGCAGCAAAATCACTATTACCAAAAGGCGAAATGGGAGATGGACGTCTTCGGCGACGAAGAAAAGCTCCCGATCGAGACCTATAACGCCCCGCTTGAAGTTGAATCCGCCGTGAACAGCATCTGGAAGGGAAATCAGTTGATGACGCCGATCGGCGGCGGAGTAACAGTGAGGGCTCACCAGGCGCTGGATACCGACAATATGCTCTCTAGCGACGACGAGAAGGTCGAAAAGGCGCACGCGACCACCAGCCTGCAGGACCTGGCCGAAGGTCAGTGGTGGTGGGACTAGTTGCCGGCGGGGATTGCTGGCAGACGAAGCGGAAGGAATTCTTGGTCTAAGTCTTCTATTGGGCTTGGACCGACGGCGCGCCGCGCGGTAACAATCTAGCGCACGTGACCTGCCATACCTGCGCGACGCAGCGCTCTGCGTCGTGCTTCGATTCCTTCCGGCCGAGCATGCGATGTCCGATGCGCTCGACTATCAGTCCGTGCTCCGTTTTTACCCGGCTGACTGTCAGCCGACGGCGGTCGAGTTTCTCGATACGGCCGGAGGATTGAGCGGCACGCGGTTGTGGCGGCTGACGACGCCACGCGGGCTGTTACTATTGCGGCGCTGGCCTCCGGAACATCCGCCGCGCGAGCGTTTGGAATTCATACAGGCCGTACTCTGGCATGCCCACCAGGAGGGCTTCGATCGCGTGCCACTGCCGTTGGAAAACGTCGCACATCAAGGCTACGTTTCGCACGCAGGACATTTCTGGGAAATAGCGCCGTGGCTGCCTGGTGCGTCCGATTATCACGCCGCACCCAGCCTCACAAGGTTGCGAAACGCCCTGACGGCGCTGGCCAAATATCACCAGGCAGTCTCTTCGTTTCCCCTGGCCGAATCATCACTCTGTCCCTCGCCCAGCATAGGCGAGCGTCTCGAACAACTGCGAAGGCTATTGTCCGGAGAGTTGGAGCAACTGCGATCGTTGGTCACGACCGCACATGATGACTATCAACCGGCGGCGGCCCGTATCGTGGAACTCTTCCCGCGGGTGGCCCCGCGCGTATTGTCGGAATTGGAACGGGCCTCGGCTGTAGAGGTATCGGTCGTCCCCTGCCTGCGCGATGTGTGGCACGAGAATGTATTGTTCGAGGGGGACGAGGTCAGCGGTCTGATCGATTTTGGCTCGCTGCGCGCTGAGAATGTCTCGGCCGACGTGGCTCGCCTTTTAGGAAGCATGGCCGAAGACGATCGTAGCCAATGGCGAGCAGGATTCGCGGCTTACGAGCAGGTGCGTTCGTTGTCCGAGGTCGAAGCCATGCTGGCCGGGACCTTTGACATCAGTGGCGTCCTCCTGGGGGGGACGAACTGGCTAACCTGGATTTATGATCGGCGACGTGTCTTCGACCAGCCGGCGGCCGTACAGGCCCGTTTAGATTACTTTGTCAGGCGACTTACGCATTTGGTCGAGAGCCGGTGAATCGTTCGCCAAGAAAATTGCGTAGAATTGTCGAGGGCCAACGCGTGTCATTGCTGGCAGATATTGTGTAAATGCCAGTTTGAAACTTCACAGATGCCCCAATGATTCGAGCGGTCTGAAATTGACCGCGCGCTGTCAGGCGTCCTAAAATAAGCCGACTTTGCCATTTGAGGGGGACGTCGGGAGGATTTCATGAGGGATCTGATGAGAGCAGCCCGTTGGGTTGTGCTGGGACTGCCGCTGCTTGCTGCCGTGATGGTCCATCCGGCATTCGCCCAATTGGATCTGGGGGCGCTGAATCCGTCCGGCAAGGCGGCCCCTGCGGGCAACGCTGGTCCGGTCACGGTCACGGCGCGGATTGCCCCGGCAAGTGATAGTGGGCCTGCTCAACTGGTGGTGACTGCCGATGTCGCGCCCGGCTGGCACATCTACTCTTTGACCCAAAAGCCGGGCGGCCCGGTAAAGAGCAAGATCACGGTCGAGCCGAGCACGGACGTCAAGCTGGCCGGCGAGTTCAAGTCGGCCACGGCGCCCGATATTCATCCGGAGCCAGCGTTCGACAACCTGCCGGTAGAAGCGCATGAAGGGCGCGTCGTCTGGACGGCACCGCTGGAACTATCGTCGGGGGCCGACGCAGCCAAGCTTTCCATCACAGGCAAGCTCGGCTTCCAGGCGTGCGATGCCAAGAGCTGCATGCCCCCCAAGTCGCTTCCGTTCACGGCCGCGCCAGTCGAGGCCGCGCAGGCAGTTTCGGCAGAGGCCGCAAGCGCACCCGGGGACGCGGGCGTCTATAAGCCCAAGAATGCACACGTCGTATTGCAAGGTTATCTCGAACCAAAAGTTGTGGCGCCGGGTGAAAAGGCAAGGCTAGTGATCACGGCCGAGCCGGCCGAGGGATATCACGTTTACGCGCTCGCGGCTCGCGACCCACAGAATATCTCCAAGCCGACGTTGATCGTGTTCCAGGAGACAGCCGGATGGCAAGCCTCGCCGCCGGTAGCGCAAGGGAAACTAGTCGAGAAGCCCTCGCCTGTGACCCCAGGCGAAAAGGAACGCTATTACGAACAGCCGGTAACCTGGATGATTTCGCTTGCGATTCCGCGCGACGCAAAGCCGGGGATCGCTAAGCTGTCAGGGCTGATCGGATTGCAGACTTGCAAAGCGGACCAGTGCGACATGCCGCACGGGGTGCAGTTCGAGGTCGAAGTACCGATCGAGGCGCAGAGCATCGCCGGGAAACTGCCGCTCGTGTTTCGTCCGGCGAAAAGCTACAAGCAGGCGGCCGACGCCGCAGCCGCTATTTCGACGGCGACCGTGGAATCGCCCGCTGGACCAGGTGACGCCTTTAATTTGGAGGAGATCGAGGCCAATACTGAACAGGCCGATACGTCACTGTTTGTGATGCTGGGGGCTGCACTTTTAGGCGGCTTGATTCTGAATTGCATGCCGTGCGTTCTGCCGGTGATCGGCCTTAAGCTGCTTGGCTTCGTAGAGCAGAGCCACCAAAGCCGGCACTCGATCTTTTTGTTGAACGTCTGGTTCACGCTTGGGTTGATGTCGGTATTTGCCGTGCTGGCTTCGCTCGCAGTGTTCCTGAATATGGGCTGGGGCGAACAGTTCACCAAGCCTTGGTTCACGATCGGGATGTCGGGCCTGGTATTCGCCATGGCGCTGAGCTTTCTCGGCGTGTGGGAGATACCAATACCAGGGTTCGTCGGCAGTGGAACCGCCGGTCAGTTGGCAACCCAGGAAGGCGCCGTAGGCGCTTTCGCCAAAGGTGTATTCACCACCCTATTGGCGACGCCTTGTAGCGGACCATTTCTGGGGCCTCTTTTCGGCTTGTTGCTCAGGCAGCCGCCGGCTGTGATCTATGCCATCTTTCTCTGTGTCGGACTTGGCATGGCGAGCCCCTATTTATTAATTGGCGCCTTCCCGCGTTTGATTCACTTTCTGCCAAAGCCAGGCGTGTGGATGGATACGTTCAAACAAGCCATGGCCTTCGTGCTATTGGGAACAGTCGTGTTTCTGTTCATGAGCATCAAGCCAGATTATTTGGTGCCCACATTCGCACTTTTGATCGGTATCTGGCTCGGATGCTGGTGGGCGGGACGCACTCCTTTGACAGCCGAACTCGGCCAGAAGGTTGTCGCCTGGGGCGTCGGCGCCGGAATGGCAACGTTCGTTGGGCTCTTCGCCTTCAATTGGCTAGTGCCCGGTGATGATGTGCTACCGTGGCAGCCCTTCTCGCAAGAGGCGCTCGTCCAGTTGAGCACCGAAGGGAAAACTGTCTTCGTGGATTTTACCGCGGAATGGTGCCTTACTTGCAAAACGAACGAGCGCGTGGCGATTAACACCCGGGCGGTGCGCGAACTGGTCGAAGAGTACCAAATTGTGCCGCTCAAGGCCGATTGGACGGACGGCTCGGCAGAGATCAAGGAGATGCTGCATCTGCTCGGTCGGAACTCGATCCCCGTTTATGCGATTTTTCCGGCGAGCCAGCCCAATAAGCCGATCGTATTCAGTGATCTGGTAACTCAAGGCGAAGTTTTGGAAAAGCTGCGCGAAGCGGGGCCTTCACGGGGGACCGAAGAGCGCACGGCGCTGAAGACGTCGCGGTAGGAGGTGGTTACCAGTACTTAGATGCCGGTAGCTGGTATTCGGACGGGCGTTCTACGACGAGAAGCATTCTCGGCTAAGACACTGTTTCTACGCCCACACGGCGCCGCGTTCGCTACTCGCGATGTGGCCGATCGTGAAGCACTCCAGACCCTGGTCCGCGAGCTGCTGCGCGATGCTGTCGGCGTAGAATGAGCTAACGACCAACACCAGCCCTAGCCCCATGTTGAAGACGCGCGCCATTTCGTCGGCTTCGACGTCACCCAGCCGCGCTAGCCAGGGAAATACCGGCGGCACCGGCCAACTGTCGCGCTTGATGACGGCCGTTACACCCTCGGGCAGGACACGCGACAGATTCTCGAGCAGCCCACCACCGGTGATATGTGCGATGCCGTGTACGACCCCTTTAACTTTGTAGTGCGCGAGGATCTTGCGGATCGGCTGCACGTAAATGCGCGTTGGTGTCAGCAACGCATCGCCCACGGTGCTGGACAATTCTTCGACGTAATCGTCGACTCCCAAGCCGGCCTTCTCGAAGACCACTTTGCGCACCAGGCTAAATCCATTCGAGTGCAGACCACTCGAAGGAAGGCCCAGCACGACGTCGCCGGCTGCGATCGCACGGCCGTCGATGACGCGATGCCGTTCGACCACGCCGACGCAAAAGCCGGCCAGGTCGTAATCGCCCGGAGCGTAAAGGTCGGGCATGATTGCGGTTTCGCCCCCCAACAGGGCACAGTCGCTGGCCAGGCAGCCGACCGTGATGCCGGTGACAATCTGCTCCAATAGCGCCGGATCATCTTTCGACATCGCCACGTAGTCGAGGAAGAACAACGGCTCCGCTCCGCAGCAGAGTGCGTCGTTGACGCTCATTGCGACCAGGTCGATGCCAACGGTGCTGTGGTGGCCGGCCATCATGGCCACCTTTAACTTGGTGCCCACTCCATCGGTGCAGGAGACCAGCACGGGGTCGACGTACTTGCGGGCGAAGAGAGGGCTGGCGAAATCGAGCTGAAACAGGCCGGCGAATCCGCCCGGCAAGGGGAGCACGCGCGGCGACTGTGTTCGCGCCATCAGGCCTGGCAGTCGGGCCATCGCCTGCGCGTACAACTCCAGGTCGAGACCTGCGTCCTTGTAAGTCGTCTTGGCCATCAATACTGTGGGCGAATGCCGAGAAAGACGCGATTGTAGGTGGCCCCGCAAGGGGCTGTCAAACGTGCAGGGATCGCAGCGAAACGTCCCACCCTTTGGCGGTGTTTGCGCGATTGAGTTGCTGAAACCACGTACTCAACAGCGGTATTTCGCGGCGATAGACTTGTGTCACGCCCGTCGAGCGGGCATGGTAGAGAGCACATTCAGCCACAATCGAGGAGAGAAGTTTTGCGATTATATCCCACAAGGTTGGTAATGCTGGTCATTTGCGCGCCGCTGGCCGTCTTGGTGGGAGTGGTCCTGGCCGGTGATCCTCCGGCTCCGCCACCGTTGTCGAAGGTGATGCCGGCGACCGATTTGATCGCGCAGGTTGATCTCTGCTTGACGGGCTGTCGCGAAGCGCTGGCCGATGCGCCGTCGTACATGGAAAAGTCGCGGCAGGTCGCGCGCGACGCGCACACGCTCGCGGCGCTAGCGCTTGTGCTTGCGAAGCACGATCAGGATCATCGCCTGACGGCCAGCTCGCCGGATTTACTGGCGGCGTCGAGACAGCTTGCCAAAGCCAAGGACTACGAAGCTGCGAAGACCGCGTTCGCCGCGGTCGAAAGCGCCGCACAAGGCAAGTCCACTGGCGCTGCCGCCGCACCTCAGTGGGAAAAAGTCGCAGGCCTGGGGCAGTTGATGAAGCAAGTCACATTCGTGAACAACCGCTTGAAACGAAATATGCGACGCTTCGACGAGAGAAAAGATGACAATGCTCGCGATGCGGCCGTTTTGGCGGCCATTGCCCAGGCCGCAAACTATGACACGCACGAAGTCAAGGATCCGGCCGACATTGATAAGTGGTATCAATTGTGCGGCGAGATGCGCGACGCGGCAGGCGATGTGAATGCGCAAATCCATGCGGGCGATAAAGCCAAGGCCGAAGCAGCGCTCGCTAACCTCGGAAAAAGCTGCGAAACTTGCCATGAAACGTTTCGAGTCCGAACGTCGCCCTGAGCGTGGTATGCTTCAGCACAACGGCTGTGTTACCCCTCGTGCCACCTTGAGCTGACTTCATGCCCCTTTCGCATCCGACTCTGCAGTTCACTCACCCGCTCCCGTATGGGGCGATCCCGATCGACGGCGGTGTCCAGTTCGTGGTTTTCAGTCGTTCAGCCACGGCCATGCGGTTGATGTTGTACGACAACGTCGAAGATCCCGAGCCCGCGGATATCATTCACTACGACGCCGAGAGTGATCGTTGGGGAGACATCTGGAGCATCTTCGTTCCGGGGATCGCGCCGGGACAGCTCTACCATTTGCAGGCCGACGGTCCGTTCGATCCGCGCGAGGGGCATCGCTTCGACGGCCGGGCGCGATTGATCGACCCCTATGCTCGGGCGCTGGCTGGCAACTTTCTGCCTTGTCCGGACGGGATCGTGCGTCCACCGAAGTGCGTCGTGATCGACGACACGTTCGATTGGCAGGGGGATCGCCACCTGCGACGCAGCCTGGCCGATACCGTGATCTACGAGATGCACGTGGGGGGCTTTACCGCTTCCAGCACCAGTGGCGTCGACCATCCGGGTTCGTACCTAGGAGTGATTGAGAAGATCCCGTATTTGAAGTCGTTGGGCGTGACGGCCGTCGAGTTGATGCCGGTCCACGACTATCCGACGAACAACTGCTTCGGCGGAACGGACGATCGCCCGAACTACTGGGGCTACGATCCGCTCGCTTTTTTCTCGCCACACCGCGGCTATGCTTCGAGCCCGGAACCGGGGGCGCAGGTCGTCGAGTTCAAGCAGATGGTGCGAGCACTGCACCAGGCCGGCATCGAAGTGATTTTGGACGTCGTCTTTAATCACACGGCCGAAGGAAACGAGCATGGGCCGACGCTGAGCTTCAAGGGTTTGGAGAATCGCGTCTACTACATGCTCGAAAACGGCGGCACGTATTATCGTAACTACTCAGGTTGCGGTAACACGGTGAATGGTAATCATCCCATTGTCCGCGAGTTGATCTTCCTTTGCCTGCGGCATTGGGTTCTGAATTATCACGTCGACGGATTCCGCTTCGATCTGGCGAGCGTGTTAAGCCGCGACCGTAACGGTGAGTTGCTGCCGAATCCGCCGTTGGTCGAGACGATTGCCGAAGACCCGCTGTTGTCCGATACGAAAATCATCGCCGAGGCCTGGGACGCGGCGGGCGCCTATCAGGTCGGCTCGTTCGCCAACCTGCGCTGGGCCGAGTGGAACGGTCGTTATCGCGATGATATTCGCCGGTTTTGGCGCGGTGACCGCGGGACGCTAGGGGATTTTGCCACGCGATTGTCAGGATCGGCCGATCTGTATGCCCCCAGCCGGCAGCCGTATCACAGCATCAACTTCATCACGTCGCACGACGGGTTCACGTTGAACGACCTGGTGACGTATAAGTTCAAGCACAATGAGGCCAACGGCGAAGGCAACCGGGACGGCGATAACAACAGCCTGAGCGACAATTACGGCGTCGAGGGCCCGACGAACAAGCGCATCATCGAGCGAATCCGCTCGCGCCAGATTCGCAACTTCCTAGCTACCTTGTTCCTCAGCCAGGGCGTGCCGATGCTCGTGTTCGGCGATGAATGCCGGCGGACGCAGCATGGCAACAACAACGCGTACTGTCAGGACAACGATATCTCGTGGTTTGATTGGGACTTAGTCGCGCACAATGTCGACTTGGTGCGTTTTTCGCAAGCCTTGATCGCGTTTCGCAAACGCCAGACGACGTTGCGTCGCTCGAGCTTCCTGAAAGGGGAGCCGCAGGGGCCCGGTACGCCTCCCGACGTTAGTTGGTTTAGTGCCTCGGGCGGGCCCGTCGATTGGACGAGTGACGAGATGAGTCTGACCTGCCTTTTGGCAGCGCCGCCAGCCACGAGCGAGGAGGAATCACCTCGGCATATCTTGCTGCTGAGCCATGCCGGTTCGCTGCCGTGCGAGTTTTCGATTCCGTGGCTCGCACGCCGTTACCGCTGGAACCTGTTCATCAATACGGCCGCCGACAGCCCGGGCGACGTATTCCCCAATCTGGACGGGCCCGAGGTGAGAAACGATCGAAAGATCACGCTGATCGACCATTCGTTGGTGTGCTTCGTCTCGGGGCCGTAGCCGAGCGAGCTTGACGGGGCGGCGGCTGGGCGGCGAGCTCGTACTGCGAGGCTGTTACGCGCAAAATCTGGGCGGGTATGGTAGCGGCCGCCGCCCGGCTGCGGCAGAATACCAGGGGTTCAGGTCGTACAATTGTCACAGCGAGCGGCGCCCTCGCTCTGTAGACGATTTACTCTCCTCTCTCGTTTTCGGCGAATTGGCCCCAGGCCCCGGCCGTGCGGACGTCGCGACTACGGCGCATCGGCCACTTTTTCGGAGTGACATGCGATGAGCATTGCAACGTCCGCAGCTCTCTATCAGGAACGGACGGGCCAGGTCACCTCGCGCGAGGTCATCGATCGCTGCCTGGATGATTTGGCACAGGCCAAAGGGCGCTGGCGCGAGACTCCGTTAGCCAAGCGCATCGAGCTGGCGCAGGCCTGCCTGGACGGTGCCGTGGTGGCCACGGACCGTTGGGTGACTGAAGCATGCCGTGCCAAAGGGATCGAGCCGGGAACGCCGCTTGAGGGAGAGGAAATGGCGGCCGGCCCATTGGCCACGGTCCGCTACCTGACCTTGTTGATCCGCTCACTGCGTGACATTGAGCGCACAGGCGAAGTAAAGCTGCCTGGCAAGATCGACACGACGAAGACCGGCCAGCTGCGCGTGCAGGTATTTCCCACCCGCGGTTTGTACGACTCGGTATTGTTTGCCGGCTTTCGTGCTGACGTCTGGATGCAGCCGGGCGTGACGCGTGAGAATCTCGCCAAGCACTCTGCCTGTTATGTTCGACCGGAATCGGCGCCGGCGGGCATCGCCCTGGTCCTGGGCGCCGGCAACGTCAGCAGCATTGCGCCGACCGACGCCTTCAGCAAGCTGTTTCAAGAAGGCAAAGTGGTGCTGTTGAAAATGAACCCGGTAAACGAATACCTGGGGGGCATCTTTGCCCAGGCGTTCGTCCCGCTGATCGAGGCCGGGTTCTTGCGCATCATTTACGGTGGCGCCGATGTCGGAACCTATTCGGTCGAGCATGAGCTGGTGGACGAAGTGCATATCACGGGTTCGATTTTTTCCCACGAGACGATCGTGTGGGGACCACCGGGCCCGGATCGCGAGCGGCGCAAGGCCGAAGGTGCGGCGCGCTTGCAAAAGCGAATCACGAGCGAGTTGGGGAACGTCACGCCGTGGATTGTCGTCCCCGGGACGTACAGCGCCCGGGAGCTGACGTTTCAGGCTGAAAACGTCGCGGCGATGATCACCAACAACGCCTCGTTCAATTGCATCGCGACGAAGATGGTGGTCACGAGTCGCAGTTGGCCGCAACGGCAACAGTTTCTCGACAAGATCGACGCTGTACTCGCGCGGATTCCTCGTCGTCGCGCTTATTATCCCGGCGCAGAGGAACGCTTCACGCGTTTCACGGGTCGCAAGCCTGAACCGGGTCCACAGGGGACGCTTCCCTGGACGCTGGTGCGCGACGTGACGCTGGATCGCGAGCCGCACTATTTCGAAGAAGAATCGTTCGTGTGTGTTTGCGCCGAGACGGCGCTTGACGTGGCTTCGGCCGAGGAGTTCGTCGATCGCGTCGGTGATTTCGTTAACGATCGCTTGTGGGGGAATCTGGGCGCCGGTGTAATGGTCCACCCAAAATTTCGCCGGCAGCCCGGGAATGAGGAGCGGTTTCAGGATTTGATCGCACGCCTGCGCTTCGGCACGGTCGGCATCAATCATTGGCCGGCCATCAGCTATGCCTTGATGTGTACCCCCTGGGGCGGGTTCCCCGAAGGGACTCTGGAAGATCCGAAAAGCGGTCTAGGCTGGGTCCATAACACATACCTGCTCGACGCGGCACAAAAAACCGTGATCGAGGGGCCGCTGACGATGATGCCGAAGCCATTCTGGTTCCCAACGCACAAGACGGCAAATATCCTGGCGCGAAAGACGGTTGATCTAACCTACCGGCCCGCCTGGTGGAAGCTGCCCGGCCTGATGCTGCCGGCATTGCGAGGCTAGAGCGATCGCCAGCCTGGCCTGGCCGCGTTCAGTAGGTCGACGCGACACCGAAGTGTCGGCCGTAGAACTGCAAAGTTGAGAATTTGCATCTCGTCTTCTGTAGCTGACCTCTTCGAGGCCGTGACCTCATGGTAGCGCTCCGGGGTCGCAGACCCCCGGCTACAGACTTTGCAGTCCTCCTGGTTATGACGGGGAGGTTGACGTGCGCCCGCGAGGAGTGCAGGCTACTCGTGCCTGCGCATGGCTTTCATGCGCTAGTCGCCAGCCTTCGATCCTTCCCGGGGAACGCATTCGATGAACCCACCGCGAATTGCCTTTCGGCGACCTGTTTCTTCGTGTCTCGTCTTAGCTGCGATCGCATTTTTCTTGTTGTTGGCCGCGAGCCCTACGGCGCATGCACAGATCGCCGTTGCCGAGCCGGAATACAACGGGAATGACCGCATTGAGAAGTGGGAAGGCAAGACGGTCATGGTCGTGACGCCGCATCCCGATGACGAGACGTTCACCTCGGGCGGTCTGTTGGCCATGCTCGCCGCGCAGAAGAACAACGTGCAGATTCTCATCTACACCAGCGACAACGCTGGATCGAATGATCCGACGATGACCAAGGAGCGGCTGGCCGAAATTCGCCGCCGTGAGGAGGAGGATTCCTGCGAGATCCTCGGCATTCCCAAGGATCACATTACCTGGCTAGGGCATGACGACGGAATGCTCGAATACGTCGATCGGCGCGAGCTGACGAAGCAAGTTGCCCGCGAGATCCGCCGTCAAAAGCCGGATGCGATTCTGTCGATCGATCCCGGTGCGCCGTACGAGCAGTGGCACAAGAGCGATCATCGCAGCGGTGCCGTAGTGACGGCCGACGCCATGCGCGCCGCGGCGTGGCGATTGTATTTTCCGGAACTCGAGCGCGAGGGATTCAAGGCGCACAAGGTGCCGGTCGCGTTCTTCTTTTATTCGAACCAGCCCAACTACTCGGTCGACATCACCGAGGTAGCTCCTTTGAAAGCCAAGGCCGCCGCGGCGCATACCAGCCAGTTCGGCTCGATGGTCACCAGCTACGACGACAACAAGCTGGCCGAGCGCCGCGAGGGCTTGGCCAAGATGCTGCTTGCCAGCCGAGTTGTGCCGCGCGAGGACGGCCGTATCGTGGAGAAATTCCGCCGCACGACCGCGTACAGCGAATAAGAGCCCTTTCGCGGCCGTTTATTGCCGTTCATCTGCTCTCGCCAATCTACACCTAGACAATCGTTTTTGGTGTCACCATGCTAGTTTGCTCGCGACGAGTTTTGAGTTTGTTCGGGATTGTGGCGGTCCTCTCGGGTTGGATCAATTCGAGTCCGCTGTCGGCTGAGGAGCCGCGCCCGGCTGCGAAATCCAACCTGAAGATTCTGACGTGGAATATTCAGATGCTGCCCACGTTCGGCTTCTTGAGCGAGGACTTGCAAAAGAAGCAGGCGTTGCGGGCGCCGTGGATTATCGAGTATCTCAACCAGCAGGATTACGACATCGTCGCGCTGGAAGAGGTAATTGATCGCAAAATCACGGAAGAGTTGAAAGAGGGGCTCAAGTCGCACTATCCGCATATCGTAGCGCCGCCGTCGAAGTCGGGAATCTCGGGCACGAGCGGCGGCATTCTAATTGCCAGCCGTATCCCGCTGACCTATGTCTCGCACATCGTTTATAAAAACGTGGCCGGGGTCGATCGGCTGGCGGAAAAGGGATGCTTGATGGCTGCCGGCGAGCGCGACGGCGTGCGCTTTCAGATCGCGGCCACGCACCTGCAGGCCGGGCACAACGAGATGAAGGAAAAGCAAATCCCGGAAATCTGGGAGGGAATCCTCAAGCCAAATTTGCAGGAGGGAGTTCCGCAATTCCTGGTCGGTGACATGAACGTCGCATCGGACGTCGATGACGAACGCCCACGCTGGCGGATGTTATTGGCGACAACTCACATGCGCGAGTATCCGACTGACGATCCTCGCCCCTGGTCCGTCGACGGCGAAAACAGTTGGAGCCGGCCGAGCAAGCACGGAGAACGTATCGATCACGTTCTGTTGAATCCCAGCGGAACCGGAACCAATATCCAACGGCAAACGATCCAGCGTGTCTGGAAGGAATACGAGGGGCGCCGCATGGATTATGCCGACCATTACGGCGTCATCGCCGAAGTAATGCTGCAGAAATAACGCTCATTAACGGCTGCAATGCATCGGTGTGGCCGGCGTCACGAGTCACGCTGCTGGCATCGCACCGCGCGGTGGGTTATCGTCGAAGCTTGCCGGCGGAAGTTTCCGATCGAACCATCGGCTGCCGAATCCACCCATACGCGATGCCGTCACGATGAACTACTTGAGAAGCTCGCTGGTTGTTGCGATCTGCTTGGTTCTATGCGGTGATCAGGGGCCGGCTCGTGCAGCGCCGCGAATCGCCCCCTTTCCCGGCTTGCGCGAGCCAGTCTTGACCGCGCACGCCATCACGGGTGCCAGGATCGTCGTCTCGCCTGACCGTACGATCGAAAACGGCACGATCGTTTTCCGCGACGGGGTCATCGTGGCCGTTGGTGAAAAAGTGACGCCGCCGGCCGATGCACAGATTCATGACGCCAAGGGCAAGACTGTCTACGCCGGCTTCATCGACGCCTACAGCGAATTGCCGGCCGACGCATCGCGGGCCGTGGCGAACGACAAGTCCGGCGCCGGTTACTGGAACGGTAATATTCTGCCGCAGGTCGCTGCGATTGCGATTTATGCACCCGATAATGACGCCAACCGCAAGTATCGATCTCAAGGGGTTGCGGTGCGGTTGGTCGCTCCGTCGGCGGGCATCATCAAGGGTGCAAGCGCCCTGGTGACCACCGGGGATGAATCGGGTCGCGAAACGATTCTGAAGGATCAGGTCGCCCTGCATGCCAAGCTAACCACGGCACGCGGATTGGCAGGCTACCCCAACTCGCCGATGGGTGCGTACACGTTGGTGCGACAGGCCCTTTACGATGCCGGCTGGTATTCGCAGGCGTGGCACGCTTACGAAGGAAACAAGGACCTGCCACGCCCCGAGCGGAGCGATGCGTTGGCTGCGCTGCGTGGTTATCTCGGCGGCAAGCAGCCAGTCATGATTGATGCGGCGGATGAAATTTACTTTCTGCGAGCGGATCGCATCGGCAAGGAGTTCGGCCTGGATGTGATCGTACGAGGCTCAGGGGACGAGTATCGCCGGCTGGCGGATATTGTCGCCACGAAACGCTCGGTCATCGTGCCGCTGGATTTCCCGAAGGCGCCGAATGTTTCCACACCTGAGGGTGCCGCGAATGTTTCGCTCGAGCGGCTGATGCATTGGGACATCGCTCCCGAGAATCCCGCGCGCCTGGCTGATGCCGGCGTGAAGTTTGCCTTCACGACTCGTGGGCTCAAAGATCCTGGCGCATTGCTGGGCGCAGTCCGCAAAGCCGTCGAGCGGGGCCTGAAGCCAGAGGCGGCGCTTCGCGCATTGACAGTCACGCCAGCTGAACTGTTCGGCATGGCGGATCGCTTGGGCACGCTCGAATCTGGGAAAGCCGCGAATATTGTCGTCGCTAGCGGCGACCTATTGCAGAAGAAATCGAAGGTTCTGGAGACCTGGGTCGACGGCCGTCGTTACGAGATCGAAGCCAGTCCGACGGTCGACGTGCGCGGGACTTGGCAGGTCGAGATTACGAAGCCGGATGGCGCCAAAGAAACACTCACGATCGCGCTCAAAGGGTCCCCGACGAAACTATCGGGCAAGGTCAAGCGTGGCGATAAGTCGACGGCGCTTGTCAGCCCGGCGCTTGCCGAATGGCATTTCACGACCTCCTTCAAAGGAGAACCGCTTGGGCTGGAAGGGGTGCTGCAATTGACGGCGACCATCGCACAGACGCCCGCGGCGGCGGCCGATGCCGTGGTAGACCTTACCTGGCTGGGAGCCGTGGTTTGGCCCAGTGGTGAACAGACCTCGTCAACGGCGAAGCGCGAGAAGCCGGCCGAGGCCTCTGATGCCGACGACGCAGCCGAGACGAAGGAGGAAAAGAAGGAAGACGACGCAGAGAAAGAGAAGCCGACCGAGGCCAACGACGAACAGGTCGTGAAAAAGGACGAGGAGCCGGCAAAGTCGGATGACACGGAGGCTGACAAGAAGGCTGCGGAGAAACCGAACGATGCAGCGGAGAAGGCAGACGCTTCTAAGAGCGACAGTAAGGACGATGCCGGTAAGAAAGAGAAGTCGGAAAAGCCGAAGAAGCCGGTGCGCGCGCTCGCCGAAGTGAACTACCCATTGGGCGAGTTTGGTCGAAAAGCCGCGCCCGAGCAACCTGCAGCCGTGTTATTCAAAAACGCCACAATGTGGACAAGTGGACCACAGGGCCTGTTGGAAAATGCTGACGTCCTCATCGAGCAGGGAAAGATCAAGGCCGTGGGCGTCAACCTGGCCGTCCCGAATGGTGCGATAACCGTCGACGCGACGGGCAAGCACATCTCGCCGGGAATTATTGATTGCCATTCGCATATCGCAACCGACGGCGGCGTGAACGAATCGGGCCAAACGATTACGGCCGAAGTTCGCGTCGGCGATTTTGTTGATCCCAACGACATTAACATCTACCGCCAACTGGCCGGCGGCGTGACGAGCTCGAATATCCTGCACGGGTCGGCCAATACGATCGGCGGTCAGAACCAGGTGCTGAAGTTCCGTTGGGGCGCCGGGCCGGAGGAATTGAAATTCGCCGCGGCGCCGCAGGGAATCAAGTTCGCGCTGGGTGAAAACGTCAAGCAAAGCAATTGGGGCGAGAGGGCCAACAATCGTTATCCGCAAACACGGATGGGGGTCGAGCAGTTGGTGCGGGATGCGTTCCGCGCGGCGCAACAATATCGCCAGGACCACGACCAGTGGAATCGCACGAAGACCGGTTTGCCGCCGAGAACGGATCTGGAACTGGAAGCCTTGGCCGAGGTGGTCGAAGGCAAACGCCTGATTCACTGCCACTCGTATCGTCAGGACGAGATTCTCGCCCTGCTGCGAACGTGCGAGTCGTTCAACGTGAAAATCGCCACGCTGCAGCACATTCTCGAAGGCTACAAAGTCGCTGACGTCATGGCGAAACACGGCGTCGGCGGATCGAGTTTTTCGGACTGGTGGGCCTTTAAGTTCGAAGTGCTGGACGCGATTCCTTACAACGGCGCCCTGATGCACAACGCCGGCGTGGTAGTGTCGTTCAATTCGGACGACGCCGAGTTGGCGCGGCGGTTGAACCTGGAAGCGTCGAAAGCCGTGAAATATGGCGGGGTGCAGCCTGAGGAGGCACTGAAATTCGTCACATTGAATCCGGCCAAGCAATTGCGCATCGACCAGTTTGTGGGATCGCTTGAGCCCGGCAAGGACGCGGACCTGGTCGTTTGGAGTGCTTCCCCGCTGTCGACGTATGGTCGCTGCGAGCAAACGTGGGTCGATGGCCGACGGTATTTCGATCTCGGGGAAGACCAGCAACTGCGTCAAGATGCTGCCAAGCTGCGGGCGGCACTCGTGCAGCGCGTGCTCAGTTCGGGCGAGCCGACAGCCACGCCTGAGGATGAGAAGAAACGCGAGTCAGAATTCTGGCCTCGCGAGGATATCTTTTGTCATCACGGCGAGCTGGATGGTCACGGGCATTAGAAGCAAAGTCAATAATCTTCGCCTACGACGAACCACACGAATAAGACAAGTTAGCCTGGATGGACAACAAAGGTTTAAAGGGCCGCGAGGGGAGAACGTTTTTGATGCGACAGCATTATTTGGCCGTGGTTGCGGCATTGAGTCTCGTGGCAGCGAGTGAGAATCGCAGCCTGGCTACGCCCGAGGTGCCCGGCGCGCCGCAGACTCATGCTATCGCCCTGGTTGGCGGTACGATTCACCCTGTTAGCGGACCGGTGATCGAGCATGGCACCCTGGTGTTCGACGGTGGCAAGATCACGGCGGTCGAAAAGGGAATTGCCGTCCCGGCCGAGGCGCATTTCGTCGACGTATCTGGCAAGCACGTCTATCCGGGGCTGATCGACGCCAACTCGCAATTGGGACTCGTCGAAATCCCTTCAGTGCGCGGCACGCGCGATATGGCCGAAACGGGTGAGATCAATCCCAACGTTAAGGCGCAGGTCGCCTTCAATGCTGACAGCGAGCTGATTCCCGTCGGCCGCTCGGGCGGAATTTTGAGCGTGCTGACTGTTCCCAACGGCGGCCTGATCACCGGTCAATCCGCCTGCATGCAATTGGATGGCTGGAGTTGGGAAGATATGTGTCTAAAGCCGGGCGTGGCCATGCACATCAATTGGCCACAGATGGCACCGATTGAAGCATGGTGGATCGAAGAAACCGGCGCCACGCAAATGCAGGATCGAGATAAATCGCTCAAGGCGATTCGCCGGGCATTTGCTGACGCTCGGGCTTACGCAACGGCCAAAGAGGCGAGCGCCGCAGGGAAGGGCGCTGCCCCGCAGTTCGATGCGCGCTGGGAAGCCATGATTCCGGTCCTCGAGCGAAAAATGCCTGTTTTTATCGACGCCGAGGAGACACAACAGATTCAAGCGGCCGTGTCGTTTGCCGATCAAGAAAAGCTGCGTTTGGTGATCGTCGGTGGATACGACGCACCGGCGTGCGCGGAACTCTTGAAGAAACACGATGTGCCTGTGATCGTGGCCGGAGTGCATCGGTTGCCTCGACGTCGTGGCGATGCGTACGATGCGCCGTTCACCGTGCCGGCAAAGTTGCAGGCCGCGGGCATTACTTTCTGCATCGGCGGTGTGATCGGCGGGGCGTCGGGCTCGTCGCCGGCCAATATTCGCAATCTGCCGCACCACGCCGGCACGGCTGCCGCCTATGGACTGCCGGCGGAAGATGCATTGAAGTCGGTCACGTTATACGCGGCGAAGATTCTTGGCGTTGACGATCGGATCGGTTCGCTCGACGTCGGCCGGGACGCCACACTGATCGTCACGACCGGCGACCCGCTAGATATCCCCACGCACGTCACGGCCGCCTACGTCCAGGGACGGGAAGTGCAATTAAACGACCGGCACAAGCGGCTGTGGGAAAAGTACAAAGAGAAATATCGCCGCCAGGGAATTCAGAACCCCTAATCCACGGCCACAGTCGACGGTGCTGGGCAGGTCCGGCCGGGGAGCGTACGATGGTCCCGCGGTCGTATCGCGTGTTTGACGGAACCGGTGGAAACGAGAGCGGGATGACGCATTTCTCCTTGATCGACGGCCTGATCGTCGGCGTCTATTTGATCGTCACGATGGCCGTGGGATTGAGCGTCCGCAAGTACGTCGGTAAGGTCGAGCACTTTCTCGTCGCCGGCCGCGAAATGGATGTCTACCTGGGCATCGCGTCGTTGGCCGCCACCGAGTTCGGTATCGTCACCTGCATGTCCGCGGCCGAGCTTGGTTACAAGCATGGCTTCGCCGGCGCCTCGGTCGGCATCACCTACGCCATTGCCATGTTCGTGGTCGGCTATACCGGCTTTTGCGTAAAGAAACTGCGCGATTCGGGCGTGGTGACGATCGCCGAGTTGTTCGAAAAGCGGTTCGGTTCGCGCATTCGTTGGTGGAGCGGACTGGTGATCGTCGTCGGCGGATTGCTCAACATGGGCACGTTTCTTCGCCAAGGCGGCGACTTTTTGGTCACCGTCTGCGGTTTCTCGGTCGAGAACCTCGAAATCACGATGACCGTGCTGTTGGCCGCGGTGGCGTTCTATACGATCGTCGGCGGTATGTTGTCCGTGTTGGTTACTGACTACTTACAGTTTGTCGTGATGAGTATTGGGCTATTGGCCGTCACATTTTTGATGTTGTTCGAGATCCCCTGGAGTTCGCTCGTCGAAGTGGTGCAAGAACGCTACGGCGAAGGGGGCTTCAATCCGCTCGCCAATCCGAAGTTGGGCTGGCCGTTCATTATCTTCAACTCCCTCTTGAACCTGGCCGCCGTGCTGACCTGGCAAACCACGATCGCCCGACTACTCTCGGCCAAGGACACGAAAACCGGTCAGCGAGTTTACACGGCCACCAGCTTTTTCTTCGTGTGCCAGTTTTTGATTCCCGCGGTGTGGGGAATCGCGGCCTTGGCCACGCTCGAAGAGGGGGTCGTCGATCCGGACAACATGGCTCAGGCGATGCCTATCTTTCTCAGTCGCACGGTGCCGACAGGCCTGATGGGCCTACTCGTGGCCGCGATGCTGGCCGCGGACATGTCGACCGATTCGTCGTACATGCTGACCTGGGGAAGTGTAATCTATAACGATCTGCTGGCTCCGCTGCGCAAGACCCCCTGGCCCGAGAAACGCGGGCTGCTCGTCAATCGTATGATCGTCGCCGTGATTGGCTTGTTTTTGCTCTTATTCGGGCTGTGGTATCAGATCGGCGACAACGGTATTTGGGCCTATCTGACCGTAACCGGTACGATCTATCTTTCGAGTATGTCGACGTTGCTCGTGGCATGCTGTTACTGGCCGCAGGCGAACAATTGGGGCGCCGCGGCGGCGATCGGCGTGGGAGCCATCTTCCCATTGACATACCTCGTCATGGAGCAACTGCCCGCCACGCAAGAAATGGCCAAATCAATCGGCCCCTATAATTCGGGCATTGCCGCGTTTGTTGGCGCGGCCGTGGCCATGATCGTGGGGTCGCTGCTGAAGCCAATATTCGTTACCGATACCAGCAGCGAGGCCAGCGAATAATGGCGACGTTTTGGTGGCTGCTGACGATCATTTGCCTGGTGTGGTATTCGACCGTCACTATCTACGTCAGCGTTCGCGGCGCGCGTGATATCAAGAATATGCTGACCAGGCTAGAACGCTCGCAAGACGCGGACGAAGAAATCGCAGCTCCACGCTAAATTCCGATTACTGAGCGCGGTTGCTGTCGGGACGGCTCATCGCACGTCGCTAAACCCGCGCAGTCCTTTGCCAAAGTTTGGATAGGTCACCCAAACCGTCGGATTCGGATCCGCTTGGGCTGATGACCAATCATGATCGTCGTAGCCGGGTTGGTTCCAATTTGCCACTTCGCTGTCGCGTACTTTCCAACTCGTGTCCGACACGATCGGCTGCACGTGGCCGTCGCGGTCGCGGATCTCGCCATAAAGATGAAAGCCGCCGCTGCGCTCCGGGCCGCCCGGCTCAAGATCCGGATTGTTTGTGCCGTATTCGCGCGCATCGACCGCAATGACATTCTCGCCCTGTCGCAGGTAGGGCTTAATATCGTACACGGCGAGCAACTTCGGATTCACCGGCGCCGAAAGATTGCGGCGCGCGAACTGCTCGCCGACTTGCGTGCCGTTAACGAAGATTTTGACATGCGTGTCGCCGTGGACCTGAATACCGGCCGCGGCGACATCGTGCGGATCGAGCTTCAGCACTTTGCGAAACCAGGCGTGCTCGACGGGCCGGCCGGCAAAAGCATCGGGATGATAAATCCATCCGGCCGCCGGGCGCGGGTCGTACGCAAAGACTCCCGTCGCCGCCCGTGCCGCCGCGTCGTCCCACACTTGAACCATCGCATTGTATTCGTCGATGGCGTAGTGCAGATTCGCGGGCTGATTCGTCCGCAGCCACAGCTCTTGAAATGTGTCGCGCAGGCTGGTGGCCTCGTCACGGACGGCGTGAATGCGATCCAAAAACTTCTGCTGCGCGGCGCCAAGGTCGTCTTGCGATAGGCCCTCGGCTGTAAAGGAATTCAAGTCTGCGACCAGTCGCTGGCTGGCCACATAATGCTCGTGCATGCGGGCGCAATAGCGCAAATAGTCCACGTCCCCCTTGCGCCTCGCGACGAGCGGTTGCAGAATGTCGCACAGCTTCTGCGCCGTGCGGGCGTCTTCGTAGACGCGATACAGCTCCTGCGTCGTGTGCGCTCGTCCGTCCTTGCGGGGCAAGAATGGATGGCGGAAATAGTCGAGCAGCGGGAACCACCACGGCCATTTTTCTAGTAGTGCGTAGATCGCCTCGAAATACGGTCCGGTGCCCGGCCCGTTGTTGAGGGTGAAGAACCGGTCGGAAAAACTTGAAACGTCGGTCGAGTCTGGCGACCAACTAACCTCACCGCCATAGGCGTAACCGTAGTACAGCAGCTCGCGCAGGTTCTTGGAACCGTTGTCCCCCCACGTCGAAGTGATCGAGCCCAGCGGTTGGGGCTGCCGGTAGCAATCGAGCGTGAAGTTGCGGATGTTGATCATCGCCTTGGACATGTCCGGAAATATCCGGTCCCAATTGCTCATGCCGGGGAGCACGATGATCGGGAATCCCTTCGAGCCCAGCACATCGACGGTTGGGTAGTGATCGGCCGGTTCATACTGCCAATCCATCAGCACGATGTCTTTGGGGATCAGGTCAAGAATCTCGGGATATTTAAGGATGATGTCGCCGTACATGATCATCGTTTTGTGACGGCTCTTCAGCAGATCGTTGATGCGTCGATAGTGTGCCGCATGGGCCGGCCCACGCCCTAGCCGTTTGACGGATTCCGCGCTCTTGCCGAAGCCAAGGTCCCATGACTCGTCGAGACCGGCGTGGAAGTACTTCGAGTCAAACGCGTCAGCGATCTCGTTAAAGCAATTGGTCAAGAAGTTGAATGCCTCGTCGTTCGTGGCAAACGAGTGCGCGCCGGGGTACTCGGCAAACGGCCGCACCTCGTCGAGCATCAATAGCGCGCCCTGATTTCCCAACATTTCGAAGACGGGAAAAATCTCGACCCCCAGGGGCCGGGCGAAGGCTTCCAACTCGTCGATTTGCGCCCGGGTCAGGGCGCCGCGTCCATCACCGATCTTGGGATATCGTTGGAAGCGGAACGTATCTTCGAAGTAATAGATCAGCGTGTTCATCTTGAACTCAGCCAGGAAGCGGATCATGTCCTTGAAGTTGTCCATGGTCGAGACCTGGCCGTAGCTGAACTCATCATGCACGCCGCGCATGGCCATCTTCGGCCAGTCGCGCACGCGCACCGCCGGCAATGGTTTGTCGGATCCGCGGTAGACCAACATCTGCCGCAGCGTTGTCGTGCCATAAAGCAAACCGCGCGAGCTCTCGGCACCAATCACGATCCCGTCGGCGCCGATGCCCAGCACGTAGCCTTCTTTGGCCATCGCTTCGGACAGCTCCAGGCTATAGGCCTTCATGAGCTTTGCGACGCGCGGATCGGTCTTTGGATTGCCGAGGACGATCTGCCGGGCGGCCGGGGCCTTTGCCGCGTCTTGAACGATTTGCAATTTCAAACCGGCTTGTTGCCGCAGTCGTTCCTGCAGATTCTCGGCGGCGAACTTGGCGCCGTCGGTCGTTGTGCCAGGCAGCACGATCTTGGTCTGCTCGTCGACGCGGAGCGAATCCTTGGTCCAGACGACTTCTTGCGGCGTCGGAATGACGCCCAGATCCTCGCGCTGTGGTTCGCGGGCCGGCGCGAGCCCGACGAGCAGCGATCCGATGATCGTCACGGTTACTGGCAACCAGCGACACGTCTTCGCAAATATCATCCCAATCTCCGCGATTCGTTTCGGTAAGCGACTCGGTACGGCCGCCCGGCAGTGAGGGTCTGCGCGGGGACTGGCTGAACTGAACGGTCTCGGATAGCCTTTGGGGGGGCGTGAGCAAAGAGAATCCGCGAGATGCAGAAGCTCGGACTGGTGCCGCACCGTCCGAGGCGATTCTCTATGTTCCCGCCCGGCGGGTTATGTCTCTTATATCCAGCGACGCTATGGAAAGCTAATCAGCCCGGCGATGACCGACTCCCGCGGCGCAAGCTGTTCGCCCAGCGGCTCCCTTTGCCCTAATCGAACCAGGACCGAAGTCAACGATCGCGTCATGTCAGAACACCTTGCACTACTTGGGGGCCGTCCCGTGCGGGACCGCCCCTTTACAAGTTGGCCGATTCATGGGGAACCGGAAAAAGCGCGTCTGCTGAGCGCTCTTGGCAGCGGTCGATGGGGGCGACTTGACGGTGACGAAGTCGCGGAGTTCGAAACACGATTTGCCGCGATGCACGGTTGTCGAGAGGCAATCGCCGTGGTTAACGGCACCGTTTCGCTACGCCTGAGCCTGGTCGCCGCGGGGCTAGAGGCCGAATCCGAAGTTATCATTCCTCCCTACACGTTTTTCTCGACAGCTTCGGCGGTCATCGAAGCCAACATGGTGCCGGTGTTCGCCGATGTCGACCTGGGCACCTTCAACCTAGATCCTCAGGCGGTCGAAGCGGCCATTACCCCGCGAACGCGCGCGATCATTCCGGTTCATTTTGCCGGTCAGCCGGCGGATATGGACGCCATCATGGTGATCGCGCGCAAGCACAAGCTGCTAGTCATTGAGGACGCGGCACACGCCCACGCGGCAACTTATAAAGGCCGTCCGTCGGGCAGTCTGGGGGACTTGGCCTCGTTTTCATTTCAATCGAGCAAGAATCTCACGTGCGGCGAAGGTGGCATCATCACCACGAATGATGAAAAGCTGGCCGCCAAGTGCCGGTCGCTGCACAATTGTGGAAGAATTCCGACGGGGGTCTGGTACGAGCACCACGTGATCTCGGGCAACTACCGGCTGGGCGAATTGCAAGGCGCCCTGTTGAATGCGCAGCTAGAGCGCCTCGAAGAGCAAACAAAAACACGCGACGGCAACGGGAAATATCTCGCCGAAAAGATCGCGGCGTTACCCGGCCTGCACCCGCAGGAACGCCCTGACTATTGCACGCGACATGCGTACCACCTGTTCATGATGCGCGTCGTCGAGCAGGAACTCGGCGTGCCGCGTGCCACGGTGATCGAAGCATTACGCGCCGAGGGAATTCCGTGCTCACCCGGTTATGGCTACTCGCTGCCGCAACAGCCGATGTTTCGTAATCGTGCGTTCGGACCTTACCTGCCGCGTATCGCTGACACGCTGGATTACGAGCGAGTGAAGTGCCCGAATAGCGATCTGCTTTGTCGCGAACAATCGCTGTGGCTTGAGCAAGGCATGTTTCTCGGTCCTCGCCAGGATATGGACGACATCTATTGGGCTTTTGAGAAAATCGCCACCAGTCGCGCCGCGCTGACCGATTGGGCGCAGAGCGCCAGTACAAGGTAGCCGAACAAACACCTGACTATTGGCCGTTTGCGAGCGGTTACGCTGCTTACTCAGCCATCCTTCCCGAGCATGACAGGTCCATTAGCGCTGCGGGGCATCGTTCTCGCGGACAGGCCAGTCGGCCGATTCGGTCCGCGCAGTGTCCAACATATTCGTCAGCTTTGCCACCACACCGGGATGATCCTTGCCCACGTCGGTGGTTTCGCCGAGATCTTTGTCCAGATCGTAAAGTTCGATGGGCCCCTTTAGGCCGAAACGGATGGCCTTCCACGAGCCGGCGCGGACCGCCTGTTTGAAACCGCGCTCGTGGAATTCCCAGTACAAGAACTCGTGCCTGGGTTGTTCGCGCCCGGCGGCATCGGCGCCGAGTAGCGTTGGCACGACCGAGATACCGTCGATGCCCGCGGCCGGTTTAGCACCTGCTAATTCGGCGAGTGTCGGTAGCACATCCCAGAAGGCCCAGGCGTGGTCGTTGGTTGAGCCGGCCGCGACGTTCCCAGGCCAGCGGACGATCATGGGAACGCGGATTCCTCCCTCGTACAGATCACGCTTGTGCCCGCGCAAGGGACCGGCGCTGTCGAAGAATTTCGGATCGGCGCCCCCTTCCTTGTGCGGACCATTGTCGCTGGAAAAAAACACGATCGTCTGCTGGTCCAACTGTAGTTCGTGCAGTCGATCGAGGATGCTACCAACATCCCGGTCCAACCGCGTAATCATGGCGGCATGATTCTTTTGCGCCGCCGGCCATGATTCATGGGAATAAGGTTCGTCCGTGGGGATTTCCATCCCTTGCTGTCCCGCCTCGTTGTTCGCATGAGGGCTGGTGAACGGAAGGTACAGAAAAAAACGATCTCGCTGATGCCGATCCAGGAAGTCGATCGCATGTTGCACGAACAAATCTTGCGAATAAACGGCGCGTTCGCGGGCGACGTTGTTCACAACGACGTTGCCGGCGATCGGCTGCCGTTCGCGGTTATGCCACAGAAAGTCGGGATAGTAATTGTGGGCGTGTTTTTGATTTAAATAGCCGAACCATTCATCGAACCCTTGCGCATTTGGCACGCCGGTGGTCTCAGCTTCGCCTAGCCCCCACTTGCCGAAAATTCCCGTCACGTATCCGGCTTGCTTCAGAATCTTGGCGATCGTGACGTCCGTGGCGGAAAGCGGAACCTCACCGTTACCGCGAATCCGACCGTGGCCGCTATGCAGGCCTGTCATCAAGGCACAGCGTGATGGGGCGCAAACAGTGCTGCCGGCGTAGCAATCAGTGAACCGCATGCCAGCGGCCGCAAGCCGATCGAGATTCGATGTTTTTATGCGCTGTTGGCCGTAGGAACCGATGTCGCCGTAGCCCAGATCATCGGCCAAGATGAATATGATATTCGGACCACGCGGAGGTTCGGCTGAGTGCGCTTGATGATGGCCGATGAGCGAGGAAGTTGCCGCGATGCAGACGATGATCGAGGTAGCTAATCTGTCCAGCAAGTATCTGTCGAACCGGCTTTTGACGGGGTTGGAAAGCATGGAAGTGTCTGTGGGCGGATGGGCGGACGAAAGTCAACTTGCACACACGCTCAAATTGGCCGGCACTCAGTTAGTTTTCGGGGGCGTCGGCTGGCCGGGCAGCTTGTTGTGCCACCTGCCGTATTCCGATGCCAGTAACCGACGTGGCCATTCACCATACCAGGGCGTGCCGGTTCGGCGCTCGCGTTCGATCTCGCTCAGGTTGTAGCGTTTGACCGCGTCACGCCCAGCAAATACGGGGCGATCGGTGCCGATCTCGTAGTGGCGTGCCCAAATCGGAGGTGCGCTCTCGTCCGAAACGACGACCGTGTCAAAATCAGCGCTATGTCGATCGAACTCTTCCACGGGCGCTGCTACCCGCTGCACGCGGATACCCGACAACTTCGCGCGATCGAGCCACTCGACGGCGGCATCGACGGCCTGAACGATCTGGCTGTCCGGCTGCTCGATACGTATCAGGAAACGGACAATCGCGGTGGTTTCTTGCGGGCAGCACGAGGCCAATTCGAACGTGCGGGCAGTGGCCGCGGCAAAAGTTGTCTCGTCATGTTGCTGGCACCAGCCTGTGCGTGTGCCATCGGCCTGGATCTGGCATTTCAAAATGCAGGCGGTGCCGCGCGCCACGGCGTCACGCGCGCTTTGGCGGCGAATGGCGTCGAGCCACGACCAGTGAGGCAGGCCATCCGCGGCATCCTTGAGCACATTCAAAATGCCGATCGTCACGCCATCATTGAAAGTAATGTGGGCTGCGTACCCGGTGGGGTCAGGATAACGCTGCGGAAAGCCGCCGTTGGCGAGCTGTGTGCGCAGCATGAAATCAAAACCGCGTAAACATGCATCGCGCCAACTCTCGTCACCCACCAGCGTGTAGGCCTGTGCCAGGTAATCGACCTGGGTGTGAATGTTGTAATTGTCGAACGACGTATCGGTCCGATCGCGTGTCGCGCCAATGGCAGCGATCTGTTCCGGCGTTAGAACTGCAAGGTAGTCGTAATCCTTCGGCCAGCCACCATTCTCACGTTGAAACACCAGGATATTGCCAACGATCTCGGCCACCTGCGATGGGGCGTATGTTGGCTGGTCGGGGAGGGCCTGAATCACGCGACTGTTGTCGCGAATCTTTCGCCAATGATGCGCACCATCGCGAAATCCCCTTACATCGATCTCGGCCGGCTCGGACGCTTTGGTACCTTCAATCAACACGACCCAGTCGGCGTCGGGATCAGCGGGAGGCGGACCCAGCTCCCGCCGCGCGCCCCCCGTGACTTGCGCGACAGGTCCGACGAACTCACCCCGCGCAGGATGGAACCAGCGTTGCGTGGCGGTTCCCTTCAAGTCGGTCAAATCGAGCGTGCCCGTGGCCGTGCATGTCGGCAGATAAACGGCATACACGGCACCGCGCTTGCCAAAAACCTGTGGGCCGAGCGGGACGGTTTTTCCCTTGCCAACACCAACAGCAAATGTGGCTGCGTCGGCAGACAACTGGTCGGCCGGTTCCATTTCCCAAAACGGCAGATTCTCCTCCATGAAGTGACGCGCGTTCCATAGGTACTTCCATAACTTCTCCCGCTCGGGCGTCTTAAAGCTGTCGGTGCGCAACAGGTCGTCGAGAATGAATTCGATCATGCCGCCCGAGAAATAGGTGGGCCAGATTTTCTCGCGGCGATGCCCTTCGGCGTCGTCAACAGGAATGTGCGACGCACGCTGCCCCCGATCGAGCGTGAATTCATCCAGACTGATCGGCAGCGGCCGGCCGGCTCGTTTGGTCTCGCTGCGAAGCGCCTCGGTCACTTCGTGGATCGGTCGGTGATTCAACTGAACCGAAGTCAGGCTGAACCGGGGATCGCCAAACGTGAATCGCAGCTTCTCGACAGGATCGCCGGCGCTATGCACCGTGATCGGATGATCGTAGGGATCGATTGCGCGTACGTAATCAGCAAATTCACGAATTCGTTCGGGGCCGAAGTCGAACTGCAGGTTGTATTCCTCGCAGAGATTCCACTCCAGCGCCAGGTGATGGCCGAAGCGGGCGATCATCTCGCGATAATAGAGCTTACGCTCCAGCCCCAATTCGCCGTCGTCCAGCTCGCGCTTATTGGCCTCTTCCGCCTCGTTGAACACGATGTGCAGAAAAATTCCCAGTCGCTGGGCATGTGCGAACACAATCTCCCATTGTGCGAGCTTGCCGACGTCATAGTGCAGGTTGTCGTTGTCGGGACTCCCCTTGGAATTGATCGGCCCGATCCACGGCCAGACGTCCTTGCCGTCGCCGCCGATGTTCATGGTCAGAAAATAGATGCTGTTCACGTGCTGTTTGGCCAGGTAGTTGAGAGCCCCGACCAAACCGTGCCCGCGGCCTTCGCCCCACTCTGGATCTCCTGCGCACCAATCTTCGACGTGGGCCGCGTACTTGTGTTTGCCCGGCGTGTTGTCGAAATCCTGATAGCCCAACAGATCCTCGGGTTCATCGGTGCCGCCGCGAATCCAGTACGGTCCATCGGCGAACTTCAAATAGAAGTTGTCGGCGTACCGCAGCCGGCCCCACTTCGAAAAGCCAGCTGCATTTGGATCGCGCGGTGCCACGTCGAATGTGCCATTCAAATTCGGTAGCGCGAGCTGCTGGCCGGCGTCAGGCCGAATGTCGATCGCCACGTTCGGGCCTCCCCGAAATTCGCCCTGGTACGTCCACTTACCCGGAGCATCCGGGGTGAATCGCACGCGCCATACATTTCCTTGCGGCCCACCACGGCCATCGCCGTCGAAGAAGCCGGGAACGTCGTAGCGCTTGTTATCGGGGCCGGTGAATACGACCTGCAGGCGAATGTCCTTGAACGGATTCGGCGCGCTGTCCGTCGCCGCAGCCGTTGGGCCGTCGAGCGTGATTGTCATCGGCTGCCATGTCACGTGCGTCGCTTCGACCTTGGGCGTGAACACCTCGGCCGTGACAGGCGTGCCGGCGGCAGTGATGAGCTTTAATCTCTTATTCAGGACCGAATCTGCCTTGCCGGGATCGAGCGGGCCCCAATCGGCTTCCGAGGCCACGACGACAAAGTTCAAGCCCGGCAGCAGCACCGAGCAGTTTCCGCGATGCCCAACCGACATCACGGTATCTTGGGGAGCGTCGGGCCAGGTGAGCGCCGGTCCCTGTTGTTGCCCGTGGTCATTGAACCACCAATTGAAGCCGTAGATGCCGGGGCCTGACTTCGAGAAATGGCTCGATTCGCCGCCGTAGCTTCCAATATTCAAATAGTCGTTGGTCTTCGCCTCTTGGCTGACGGGCAGGTCCGGCGGAACTTGCGGCCGCATGTTGTCATCGAAGTAAGCGCGCGGAAGCACCTGCGCGTCGTTCCATCTGCCCCGATTGAGCCAGAACCACGCCACGCGAGCGAAATCGCGCACCGAGGCTGACATTCGACGCTTCTTGTTGAACGTAAAGCCATCCTGCAAGCCCAGGGCGCCGAAACGATGCTCTTCATGAAACACATCCGCCGCCGGCCCGTTGAAGATTTTGTCGAACACGGTCAGCTGATAGAGTTGGATGGCGTAGTCGTTGTAGGCCCAGGCTTTGCCGGGTTCCTCGGGGCGCGCGTAACCGCTGGTCATGCTGGCCAGTTGTCGCAATGTCATGGCCCGATCCTTGGGGGACAGCTCCCAATCGAAATCGGCCACCGGTTGATCGAAGCTAGTGATCTTTCCCTCCTGCAGCGCAAACATCAGCAGAGTCGAAAGGACAGGCTTGGCCGACGAGAACCAATCACTGCGCTGGTCCTGGGCACCCCAAGTCTTGACGACATAGCCGTTCTTGATTGCGCAACCCCGGCTCCCTAAGGCCGCGGCCACGGCGTCTAATCGCGCTGGATCGAGCCCCAACTCTCTTGGATCTTTCGCTTCCCACGTCGCGCCGGGGAATGCGATCTCGTCCCCCCGCCCAACGAGCGAGCCGCTAAAAATAATCACGACCGACAGTGCAACGCGATTTGCACCACGCGCGAAACAGTTCGCCATCAAAGGATTCTCACGAAAGTTAGTTTGCAAAGCTTTAATCGAGGCGCCGGCCCGGCGCTGTGCTCGATCAAATATCATGGCAGGCGAAAGCCACGATTGCCAGATTGCTCGAATCCCGCTGACCGCAAAGCAGTGCGGAGAGGCAGACGGCGAAAATCCGAACGACGATGAGCAAAGTGCGCGAGCGAGGTTTGCTACGTATTCTGGACTAGAGAACGAGGTTCATCGTCCTCTATATATTGCGGATTCTTTCCGTCATAGAATTCAGAAGTCCGCGATCGGTCGCTAAGATCACACCGATTAGCAGCGTTTGATGTAGATGAACTGCATCACTTGATAAGTTCGTTCCCCCTGCAAGGACATGACGGTGAATCCCTCGTTCACGGCTGTTAGCCGAACATTGGCAAGCTTCGACGTGGCGTCGGACACCTATGCCACGCAGTTTGTCGACGCGCTTCTTTCGGCCAGCCGCAATCTGGGGGCGAGCGATCTGCATTTGACGCCGGTCAGCGATGGCCTCGACGTGCGCCTGCGGATCGACGGTGTGCTGCAAGGGATGGGGACCTATCCGCCGGGCAAATCGACCCACGTCATTACAAGGCTCAAGGTGCTGGCCGAACTATTGACCTATCGCACCGATATTCCGCAGGAAGGGCGCATTCGCGGCCCGGTTTCGGAAGTCGAAATGCGGGTCAGCACATTCCCGACGTTGCATGGGGAAAAGGCCGTGGTACGGCTGTTCGCCGCCGCGGCGCATTACCCATTCCTGGCGGATCTGGGGCTTCCCGGCCCGATTGCCGAACAGCTCAATAATCTGCTGCACGAAACTTCCGGCGCACTCTTGATCGCCGGGCCGGCCGGCAGCGGCAAGACCACGACCGCCTATGCTTGCCTGCGCGAGCTGGTGCGCAGCACGGCCGGTGGTCGAAGTGTTGCCACGATGGAGGATCCGATCGAGGTCGCGCTCGACGGCGTTGCCCAATCGCAAGTGAATATCAAGGCCGGCCTGGACCTGGTGACTGGATTGAAATCGCTGCTGCGTCAGGATCCGCAGGTCATCATGGTGGGCGAGATGCGCGATCCGGTGACGGCCGCGATCGCGCTCCAGGCTTCATTAACCGGGCAGCTCGTGCTTACAACAATTCACGCCGGTAGCGCCGCCGGCGCGATAGGCCGCCTGTTAGATATGGGAGTCGAGCCTTATATCCTGCGATCCGGCATTTTGGCGGTCGTTTGCCAACGCCTGGTGCGCCGCCTGTGTACCTGTGCCGTGCAGAACCCAGACCCGGTGGCCCGACTCGGTTTACCGGTGTCGAAAGCTTGGCTCCCTAATGGTTGCGGCCAATGCCATGGCACCGGCTACCAGGGGCGGGCTTTGCTGGCTGAAATGCTGACGATGGGGCTCGACGGGGTACCGGCCGCGGTCCTGGCCCGGACCGACACGGTCGCGCTCGAGCAGATCGCCACACGCGCCGGCATGGTCAGCCGCTGGCATTGGGCTGCGCAGGCCGTCGAGGGCGGGGTGACCAGCCCTGCAGAAATCCGGCGAGTTCTCGGACTTTCTGATGGAATTGATTCGGCAGCCGGATAGAATCAACGCCGGAAGATCCGGAAGGAGAGGCACGCCTTGTCGACAGCTTCCGTACTATCTGCGCCCGATGTGTCGCTCGACGAGCTAGTCGCGCTGGCCGATGAAATGGCGGCGCTCGCGCG
Source organism: Pirellulales bacterium (assembly GCA_036499395.1). NCBI lineage: Bacteria > Pseudomonadati > Planctomycetota > Planctomycetia > Pirellulales > Pirellulales bacterium. The sequence continues at coordinate 56,258 of DASYDW010000077.1, read as the reverse complement.
CGCCGGCGTTCCGCTCGAACAAGGCCTGATCGAGGCTGCGAAGGATTTCTCTTCCGGTTCTGGATCGAATGCTCTGATCGAGAATGTTGCGCGTCGCATGCAATCCGGCGAAGGATTGTTGCACATTCTGTCGACGTCGTCTCGCTCATTTCCTGCCGCGTATCGCGCCGTGCTCGAAGCGGGAATCCGCAGCGGTCGTTTGTCTGCAGCGCTCGAAGGAGTTGCCGCCTCGGCGCGGCGCCTGGCCGACTTGCGTCGCTTCGCTCGCAGTGCGGTCGTTTACCCTTTGCTGGTTGCCGCGTTTGCTTATGTAATGTTTCTGCTCTCGCTGTGGTATTTGCAGCCATCGATTCATCAGGCTTACGAAGCCTTTCGCGTTCCTGCCAACTCGTTGAACGATACGCTGGTCCGCTGGGGGCGCACGGCGCTAGTTTGGGGACCACTGTTGCCGCTATTGGTTGCACTGCCAGCGCTGGGTCTTTGGTACTGGACGGGACGTGCGCTGCGGCAGGACGATGGCCTCGCGCGTCAGTTGCTCACTTCGACGCGGTTGGCGAAGTATGGACAGATGTCGGCTTTTGCCGAGATGTTGGCGATGCTCGTCGACCATGACGTCCCCTTGGGTGAATCGATGGTTCTGGCCGCCGACGCCAGTGGCGATGCGGCATTGGGCCGGACAGCCCGCACGATGGCCTTTGAAATTCAGCGTGGTCGCAGCGTCGATGCCGAGCAGGCCGTGGCTGGCGGTATTCCGCCGATGCTGGCCTGGCTGCTCGTGCAAGGGACTTCGCAGTCGGCACTGGTCGAGGCCTTGAAGCGCATCGCCGCGAGCTATCATCGTCGAGCCGCGGCACTCGATGATCGACTACGGCTTTATCTACCGCTGATCCTCGTACTTTGCGTCGGAGGAACGGCGGTCGTGGCCTACGCGTTAACTCTGTTCTTGCCCTGGTATGACCTGTTGTTTGAAATCGCCGGTTCGCCCTGAACGAATCTTTAGCTTGCGTAAGAAGTTCTTTCGGCAGTTCCTATGAATCAGCAACAATTCCAATACAAAGCCGTCAGCGCCGAGGGGCAGCCGGTCGCAGGCCTGATCGAGGCGTCGGATATCGATCAAGCCCTGGCTGCACTGACGGCTCAGGGACTGCGCTCCGCGCAAGTTGTGTTGCGCGCGGCTGCCACACCGGTCGGCGCAACGGCGCTTCGGCCGACAGCAACTACGACGCAACTCTCGGCCGCGGCGCTTGAGCAGTTGGCCGAACATCTGGAGATGCTGGCGAAGTCTGGCCTGCCGTTACCGCAAGGGCTGCGCGTGGCCGCCGAAGAATCGACGCACGCCAACCTGGCGCAGGTTTTGCGTGACCTGGCGAGCCAGGTGGAACTGGGACGTAGCCTCGACGACGTGTTGGCCGCGCAACCGCAGGTTGTGCCGCAGCATGTCAGCCGTTTGATCGAGGCGGGCTTGCGTTCTGGCAAACTGGCCGAGGTGCTGACCGAATCACTCGAGATCGAGCAGGACTCGCGCGAAATGTGGCGCACGGTTCGCCGCGCCGTTTCTTATCCTCTGTTGGTGTTGGCTGCGTACATCGTTGTGCTTGCCGGACTGGCGATATTCGTCCTGCCAGGGCTGGCCGACCTGTTCGACCAAATGCCGGGCTTGCCCTGGACGAGCCACGCGGTGATCTGGTTTACCGGCCAGCGATTGTTTCTGGTGTTGGCTGCGGCCCTGGCCGCCGTTCCGCTCGTGTGGTTGATCCTGCGGGCCGGTTCGCCGGTGCTTCGCTATCGCTTGCTGGCCAAGATTCCGTTTCTGGGACCGATGTTCTACTGGAGCAGCGTGGCCACCTGGACGCGGCTCTTGAGTTTGCTATTGCGTAACGGCGTCGCCGCGCCCGAGGCCCTACGGCTGGCCGCTCGCGGAATCAGGGATGCCAATGTCGCACGCGAAAGCCATCAGATGGCTCGCCTGACGATCGTCGGGCGCAACTTTACGGATGCGCTGGCCGCGACCAGCCATCTGCCGCCATCGCTGGTACCGATTGCCCGTTGGGGAGAACAGGCCGACTCGCTGCCCGAGGCCTTGCGCGTAGCGGGCGAAATGCTCGAAAGCCGGGTGCGCATCCGTGCGTTGTTCCTGCAAAGCGCGTTGCCCCCGATGGTGTTTGTCCTGATCGGGATGGGCACACTGGCCATGATGAACGCGTTGCTGGCGCCGATGATTGCCGTGATCAATAGCTTCAGCTCGTGGTAAGGATGACGCACGTGTCCGAAACGACTGCAATAGCCATCATCGTTACGAACGCCATCCTGTTGCTGGCGTGCCTGCTGTATCTGGCGCGCGGCAGCCTACTTGGGCTGTTGGCGATCGGGGCGCGCCTGTTTAGCTGGGTGTTTTTCTTCGCGGCGCTCTTCGGCATGATGATCCTCATCGGCGGGCCCTTTGGGGTTTTACTCTGGCTGGCAACGGTCGTAATCGCGTTGATGGTTGTCAGCCGGTATCGTGATGGTGAGCGGCAGATGTTGCTTTGGTCGCTGGGGCTGGCCGCGGAAAAGGGAATTCCACTGCCGGCCGCGGCGCGCGCTTTTGCGGATGAACGAGGTGGAAGCATCGGTCGCCGCGCAGCGCGACTGGCCACGGCGCTCGAACAAGGCATGTCGCTCGATGTGGCGATCAAGACCGCCCGGCTGCGGCTTCCTCCGGCGGCGGACGTGGCCGTACAGACTGGTTCCGAGACGGGCTCGCTGGCGACCGCGTTGGCCGGCGCTTCCCGTGCCTCGGCATTCATCGAGACGACCACCCGCGGCGCTGCGTCACAGGTCATTTACCTGGCATTCTTCGTCCTGATTGCCGCCGGCGTGGTCACGTTTCTCATGGTCAAGATCGTGCCCGAGTTGATTAAGATTTGCGACGGCTTCGGGATGCCGTTGCCCGGCGTGACGATTTTGGCAGTGAATCTGTGCTACATGTTCACCACGCCATTTACGATCGTTGTACTGCCGCTCTTGATTTTGGCGCTGTTGTACGCTGTGGGGCGATACATCGGCTTTGTTCGCTGGGATCTGCCGTTGATGCGCAAAATGACACGACGACTGGACGAAGCGATCGTGCTGCGGTCTTTGTCTACGGTTGTCGAACACGAACATTCGTTGCCCTCGGCCCTGGATTCGCTGGCCCGCATCTATCCGAAGCGTCACGTGCGCAAGCGGCTACAAGCGGCTCAGGCGATGATCGCCCAAGGGACCGATTGGTGCGATAGTTTGCAAGCCGCGGGGATGCTGCGGCCGGTCGAGACCTCGGTGCTAAAATCGGCCGAGCGCGTCGACAATCTTCCCTGGGCGTTGCAGGAGATGGCCGATCGGCAGGTGCGACGCTTCACGACGCGATTGAACACCCTGTTCGGGCTGGGCTTTCCGCTGGTGCTGCTGATCATCTCCGCGGTGGTATTAATGGCGGCACTGGTGGTGTTCGCTCCGATGACGACACTGATCGAAAGAATGCAATGAGAGCTGCGCGACGCGGAACAACATTGATCGAGGTTTGCACGGCCCTATGCATGCTGGCCGGAGCGTTCGTTGGCACTGCGCAACTGCTCACCGTCTGTGCGCGGCAGCGTGTGGCAATCGATCGGCAATTCGTTGCTCAGGGCGAGGCAGCGAACGTCGCCGAGCGCGTCGCGGCGATGCCGTACGAAGAAGTGGACAACGAAAATCTGGAAAAGCTCTCGCTGTCGCCACAAGCCCAGGCTCTGTTACCGGAGGGCAAATTGAGCATCGACAGTTCTGAGAAAGCAGCCTCGGCCGTTTCGCACAAGCGTATCGCGATCACGGTCTCGTGGATGAATCCCACGGGCGTGGAACGTGACACCCGGCTAACGACCTGGAAGTATCCAGACTCCATGCATAAGCAGCCATGACGCATCGAATCACCATCGTTGAGCCGTCGAAATCGCGGGCGAGTCGCCGGCGCCTTGCAAGCCAGCGCGCCGCTGGCTTTACGCTCGTGGAAGTGGTGGTCGCAGTCAGCATGGCTTCGGCTGTCATGGGTGGAGCCGCGGTGTTGTTGCAAGGCGTCTGGCGTGTCGAGCGGTCGACACGTCATCACGCCCAGAACCTGGCTGCCGATTATCGGCTGGCCGAGGCATTTCGCAGCGATGCCCACCAGGCACAAGTTGACGCGCTACAGCAACTTGCCCAGGTCGAAAGCGCGGACAAGATTGTGCTTGCGCTCGAGGACGGTCGCACGATCGAGTATTCGGCCGGCCCGGCCCAAGTCGAACGCGTCGTAAAGCGCGGTGACGAAATCGCGGGTCGCGACACATTTTTGTTGAAGCCCAGTTCCACCGTACGTTGGCAAGCGCGCGCCGAGGACGCTCCGATGATTTCGATGCTCGTTTGTGCGCCGCTTGGTTTTGAGCAATTGGAACTGGCCGAGATCCGCACGACGCGCACCGACGCTCTGGTCGGGAAGTGGACCAAGCCATCGCCCCGTGGAAAAGAGTAAGCCAATGTCGTCGCCGTGCAGAAACACGAACGTCGCAACGAGTCATCGGCAACATACGAACCGAGGCGGCGCAACGCTGATCATGGTGATGGTCTGCCTGGCCGTGGCCCTGGCTGCCGTGCTGGGCATGTTGCGCAGCGCGATCGTCGAACAGCAGCAGCTGCGCACCCAGCGGCAGAATCTGCAAGTGGTTCGCTTGGCCGAGGCAGGTGTCGATCGCGCCCATGCGCAGCTCAGTCGTGCGGCCGACTACCAGGGTGAAACTTGGGACGTGCCGGCCAATGAATTGAGCTCGATCGATGCGGCCGCGGTCACGATCACGGTCAAGCCTGTCGCCGATCATCCTGATCAGCGCAGCATTCACGTGCAGGCCGACTATCCCAACGATCCCGTCCGCCGAATTCGTAAAACGCTCGAGACGACCCTCGTCCTCGATCAAAAGGAAGAGCAACGATGAATCACTTTCACGATAATACTCTGCAACGGCTATCGGTGACGCGGACGACTGCTTCGCGGCGCAGCCGTTGCCCGAGAGGCTTTACGCTGGTCGAGTTGCTGGTGGTGATCGCCATTATTGGCGTCATGGTCGGAATGGGATTGCCGGCGGTGCAGGCCTCGCGCGAGTCAGCTCGACGCACCGAATGCACGAGCAACCTGGCCCGTCTGTTGATGGCGGTACACAGTTACCAGTCCGCTCATGCCTTTCTTCCGTCCGGCACGCTCGACGCGCAGGGACCAATTCGCAGCGAACCGCAAGGATTTCATCAAAACTGGATTGCGCAATCGCTCCCGTATCTGGACGAGATGAACATATACCGGCACATCGATCACAAGCAGAGCGTCTATGCCCCGGCGAATGCCGCCGTGCGGCAGATTAGCCTGGCGGTTCTGCGCTGTCCCTCGGAAGGCACTGATGCGGCCAACAATTTCGGCATCAGCTCCTACGCCGGATCGCATCACGACGTGGAAGCGCCGATCGACGTCGACAATCATGGCATCTTTTTCCTCAATAGCCGCCTGCGCGACGAGGACGTGCGCGACGGCCTGGCACACACCATATTTCTGGCTGAGAAGCGCGTCGACGCGGACGACCTGGGCTGGATGAGCGGCACCCGCGCAACGCTGCGCAATGCCGGCACGCCGATCAACGGAGCGAGGGTCACGGCGCAAGCCCCGACACCGAATCCGACCGCACCGACGCCGGCTGACGAAGCTGCAATCGCGCCCGCGGCCCCAAACGCGTCCGCACAACAGGTCACGCCGGACAATGATGCCGAAACCGACGCCACGGAAGCAGTCGACGGCCAGGTGGGACAGCCCGCCGTGATACAGCCCATTCAGACGCCGGTCGTCGTGACGGTCGATCCTCTCTACGTGGGCGGTTTCAGCAGTGCTCATCCGTTGCAAGCCAACATCGCGTTCGGCGATGGCAACGTGCGCCTGCTGTCGACATCGATCGACCCGCTCGTTCTCCAGCAACTCGCCCATCGTGACGACGGCAAATTGCTGAACGCGCTGGATAGGTGATCTGACGCCGGTGAACTCCGTACCGCTCGACTGACTCGCACCAGGGGGCCAGTCAGCGGCGCTACATGCGGGTGACGTACGGCAAATCGACTACGACCTGCGTTCCCTGCCCGAGCGCGCTCTTAATGGCGCATTGACCGCCGACGATGCGGGCTCGCTCGGTCATGCCCCCCAGGCCGTGTGTTCCCTTGAGGCGATGGGTCGGCATGAAGCCGACGCCCCAATCGCGAATCTCTAGATGCACCCGGTCACCGCGGCGGCCGATTTCGACGCGCACGTTTTTGCTGCGGCTGTGCTTGCCGACATTCGTCAGCGCCTCTTGCGTGATGCGGTAAATCGCTTCCTCGATTTTGGGATCCATACGGTCGAGTTCTTCGTCTCTGACGAACTCGACGTGTACGTGGGCTCGGTCCTCCTCATGAATCAGGGTTTCGAGCGCTGCCACCACGCCCAGGTCGTCCAGAACGGGAGTGCGGATGCCATTGATCAGACGACGCCCTTCGGCCACGGCCTTTCGTAGGGCGTCGGTCACGCCGCACAGCGACTCGGCGGCCAGAGGATCGGACGGCTTCGGCAGGGACTCCACCTGCATGAGCGCACCGGCGATGTATTGAATCAGTCCGTCGTGGATTTCGTACACCACGAGTTGCCGCTCGTTGTCCACGCTCTCAAGCGTCCTGCGCAACAAATCCTGCTCAGCCAGCAACGAGTCGACGGCCTTGCGCCGCTCGGTGATATCGGTCGTTATGCCGCCCACGCCGGTAATTCTGCCATGTTCATCCGTAATGGGAAACTTCACCGTGACGAACACTTTTTCGTCTTCCCCGTCCGGCAGAGGATCTTCGAATTCGGTCGGCATTCCCGTTTCGATCACCTGGCGGTCGACTCTGGCGAACTGATCGGCGATCGCCCGCGACATGTGGCTGGACCTGGTCATTGGCAGCAGGTCATAGTTGGTGCGCCCCACGATCTGTTCGTTGGTAACGTCGTAAACTTGCTCCCAGGCGCGATTCACAAGAACGTAACGGCCCTCCAAGTCCTTGAGCGAGATCACCGCCGGTGAGTTATCGAGAATCGAACGCAGTCGCGCCTCGTCGGCGCGGATAACGTCTTCCACGGCCTTGCGGTCCGTCAGGTCGACAATCGTGCCGACATAACCGTTCACTTCGCCACCGTCGTCCGTCAAAGCCATCACCGCCGCTGCCACCCAGCGAATTCCCGTGCGCGGGTTAACGAAGCGAAACTCATTGGATTGGTTGATTCGATTGCGGGCTGCCTCGTGCCATTCGCGAACGACGCGCTCCTGATCGTCGGGATGTAGAAACCGAGCCCAGCCGTCTCCCAGAGCTTCTTCGGCGCTCGCTCCAGCGATCGCGCGCCAGGCGTCGTTAACAAACAAACAGCGGCCGATCTCATCGGTATGAAAAATCCCCACCGGGGCGAACGTGGCCAGCTTGCGAAACCGTTCCTCGGCCCGGCGTAAAGCTTGCTCGGTCTTCTTGCGTTCGGTGATTTCCATCACCGTGCCGATGAACCGTGCGGGCCGGCGGGCTGCCCCCTCGCCTGTGAAAAATACCTGACCTTTTACGACGAACCACCCCACGTTGCCGTCCGGGCGCAGCAGCCGGCACTCGATTTCGTAGCGGCCGGTGCCGGTTGGATTGAGCGCTTTTTGCACGGCCTCTTCGGCTCTCTCCCGGTCGTCGGGATGGATCCGATCGAGGTAGGAAACGTTGGTGACGTCCCTATCCGCCGGCAAACCGAACATGACTTTGGCACGGTCGGACCAGTTGCGTTCGCCGGTGATGGGATTGAAATCCCAGGTGCCGATCTGCGCCGATTCCACGGCCATGCGCATGCGTTCTTCACGCTCGGTGACGGCCAATTCCGCCGCCGCGCGGCGATCGATCTCGGCAGCCAGGCGTTGCCGGTGCTCGCGCTCCGCGGTCTCGGCTCTGCGGCGTTCGGCGATCTCATATTCCAATTGCTCTTGACGATGGACCGCACGCCGCGACGCCGTGCGGAAGGAATCGATCAGCCATGCGGTCAGAACACCAATCGCGACAAAGATCAGCATGCGGATCTGCAAGGTTCGAGGCATACCTTGCAGTCCGGCCCGCATGAGAATCATCGTGGTGACCATTGCCGAGCTGAGGCCCGTTGCGATCACTCCGGCCGACATGCCGCCAATCCGGGTGGCTGCGACGACCGCGATGAGGTAGGGAAAAAACGGTGCGTGTACGTCCAAGCATTTCACGAAGACGTAGAACCGCACAGGCATCGTCAATAATGTTGCGACGAAAGCCACGAGCAACGCCTGAATGAAAGCCCGGAAACGATTCATGCAAGACGATGAGAAGGAATAAATGGCCGAGAACCGGCAGCGAAGCACGTGCAACTTCGCCATTTTCGCATAACCGGCGTCGGCGGGGTATAGGCCGTTACGATGATTTGTCTGCCTGATTTCACAACTTAAACACTGTTCGCTGCTCGACGTCATAAACCTCGCAAACAGGGGGTGGGCCAACCGCCGGGTCTTATCGCGACCGCCCGTCGGCTTGTTTAGTTCGTCGCGGGCACCTAGCCTAATACGTTCCTTGTGACTCACCAGGTTTCGCCGGTTGTAATACTGCATGTCTGAACTCTCCGGCCGATTGATCGCGATCGGCGATATCCACGGCTGCGTACACGCGCTGGAAGCCTTGATCGAGACGATTCGTCCCGCGCCCGGGGATCAACTCGTTCTGCTGGGGGACCTGATCGACCAGGGGCGCGACAGTTGTCAGGTACTCGACTACGTTCTTTCTTTGAAGCATCGCTGCTCTGTGATTGCCATCAAGGGAAATCACGAAGAGATGCTGCTGGCAGCACGAAATAATGAACAGGCATTGCGGTACTGGGAGAATTGCGGCGGGGTGTCGACGCTTAATTCCTATCGCTTTGGCGGCTCGCTCGATGTCATACCCGAGCGGCATTGGCAGTTGTTGAGCGAAGCCGTGGACTATTATGAGACGGACGAATTCATATTTACGCACGCCCATTACGTTTCCGAATTGCCCATGCAGGAACAGCCTGAGCATCAGTTGCGCTGGGGATTGTTCGATCCGGCCGAACTGCGGCCGCATGTCTCGGGCAAGACTGTGATCGTTGGGCATACCGAACAAGAGAATTCGGAAATCTGCGATCTGGGTTTCGCCGTTTGCATTGACACCGCCTGCTGGCGGCACGGCTGGCTGACGGCGCTGGAAGTGCGCAGCAGGGACTTCTGGCAAGCCAGCCGGTGGGGATTGCTGCGCGACCCGGACGAGCCCACGCATCGCGGTATGCTGGCCCGCCTCGCTCAGTCCGCACATGCGCTGTGAGCGCAAGTCGTGTGTCTGGGGCATCGTCAGCAGAAGGTGCCTGGCGACAGTGTTGAGGACTAGGGACGCGGATCGCTATCCCAACTGTTGCCAGACGGAAATGCCATCTCTCATATCCGATGGCATGCCGAACAGTTTGGGATGTAGCAGCCCGGCCACGATTTCCAAACTGTCGACGATGCGCGGTCCCGAGCGATTGAAATAAGCGTTCCCGTCCAGGGCATACACGCGTCCGTCGCGCACGGCCGCCAGGTCGTGCCAGCCTGGTAGTTTGAAGAATGAATCGGCCTCGGCCACTGCCCTTGCCAGATCGAAGCCGCACGGCAGGACCAGGATGACTTCCGGATCGAACGCTACGAGGTCCTGATATTCACTGTAGGTGCTGTGTTGGCCTTTGTGTGCAAGTGGTTGCACACCTCCGGCCAATTCCAACAGCTCGGGCATCCAGTTACCGGCCAGCATCAAGGGTTCGATCCATTCGATGGCTGCCACACGCGGACGTCGGTCGCGCGAGACGGTCGCCGATTTTTCCCGAACGGCGTCCACCCGTTTTTGAAGAGCGGAAATAAAGCCTTTCGCGGTATCGACGGTGCGTGTCGCTTCGCCGATGCGATCGACGTCCGCAAAGATATCGGCCAGTGTCATCGGGTTGAGGGCAACGACGCGCGTTGCATGCAGTGCGGGCTCGTCGCGCACCATTGCCAAGACGTCTTCGTACTTCACGGCGCAAACATCGCACTGGGCTTGCGTGACGATCAGGTCAGGGGCCAGCCGGACGAGCGTTTCCACGTCGATGCCATATAGGGGTTGGCCGGCAGCCAGCCGCTGACGAACCTGGTTGTCGATTTCGCCGCTGGTTGGTGCCGCGACATGGCTGGTCGTGACGCGGGGCTTGCCGGCTACGGTCGATGGGAAATCACATTCGTGACTAACGGCCACGACCCGCTCTCCGAGGCCCAGGCCGTAGAGAATCTCGGTGCCGCTGGCCAGTAGCGAAGCAATGCGGCGCGGGGTGGAAGCATTGTCCACGTTCTACCTCTGTGGCTGCTGCACTTCTGTAGCTGGCCTCTTTGAGGCCGGGACTTTCGTCTCGACTGCGATCTGCGCACAATGATGGCAGGAACGTCCTAGGTGAGCCAGCCCTGCCGATTGAGCCGAGACAAATCACGATGAACCTTGCACGTTACCGATGGTGCGCCGTCTCATGCTTTCTACTGCTGGCCACGGCCAGTCCAGTCCGGGCTGTAGACGTCGTTTGCCATCGCGGGGCGAACGAATACGCGCCGGAGAACACTTTGGCGGCGGCCGAGTTGTGCATCGAGTGGGGCGTGGCCTACGTCGAAATTGACGTCCGCACCAGCAAGGACGGTGTTCTGTACATCCTGCACGACCCGTGGGTGAACCGTACCACGAACGGGAAGGGCTTTCTTTTCCAACTGACAAGCGACGAAATCGACGCCCTGGACGCCGGCAGTTGGTTCGATAAGAAATTCGCCGGCGAAAAGGTGCCCCGACTCGAACCCTACCTGCGGGCGATCAAAGGTCGCATCAAGGTTTACTTCGACGTCAAGCACGCCGACCTTCAGCAGCTGATCAAGCTGGTCTACGATGTCGGCATGGAAAAGGATTGTTTCTTCTGGTTCGATCGGGTGGAAAAGGCGATCGAGTTCCGCGAACTCGACAAGCAATTGCCCCTGAAAGTCAACGTCGGCAGCGTAGACGACGTGCGTGAAGCGGCCGATCGCTATCACGCCAATATCGTCGAAACGTCGCTGCGCGCCATGACCGACGAACTGGTCGAAGCGTGCCGGGCCAGAAATCTGAAAATCATGATCCTGCAGACTAAAAAGGATCCCGCCGCATTTCGCCAGATCGTGGAGCGCCAGGCCGATCTGGTGAACCTTGACCACGGCGATGTGTTCTTGAAGGTCGAGCGGGAAATGAAGGAGCAGCCGGCTGCGGCCGGATTGGGCGGAAAATAGGCGCGATTGACGTGCTTGAAGGCCGGCGGTGCCCGCCGAGCCTTGGAATCTGCCGCCGAAGAGGGAGCCTAGCGGCGTTGACCCCTTTTTTCGGGGCCATTATATTCGGGGACTTGCGATACGGTGGCTGTAGCTCAGTTGGTTAGAGCGCCAGATTGTGGTTCTGGAGGTCGGGGGTTCGAGACCCCTCAGCCACCCTCGAAGACACCCGTTGTCAGCCGCTGACGACGGGTGTTTTTCTTTGACAGACACTGTACTTACGCCACCATTCGTACTTTGGCTGCGCAGACAAACTTCCCAATTGATAAGTCGCATTACCGCGGCTTGTTGATCCCCAGTTTTCGCAAGCGCGACGCCAAAGTCGTCGGTCGCATTCCCAATAGCTCTGCCGCCCCACGCGGACCGTAAACCTTGCCGTTCGCAGCTACAAGCGCTCCTTCGAGGTTTTCCTTTTCGATTTGGAGCAATTCCCTTCTAGAAAGCACCACACGCTTCTGTTTTGCCGATCCTTTTGGCATCGTCACGGAGCTTTGTGTGACCCGCGATTCCTGATTGAGTAGCCCGTCGAAATCTATCGCTCCATCGTTGGCATTAATTACCGCGCGCTCGATGACATTTTGCAACTCTCGGACATTGCCGGGCCAGGGATAACCAGATAATTGATTGACTGACTCGATTGAGAGTGGCGGAACAGGACGTCGCATTTCGCCACACGCTCGTTCGAGAAAGTATTTGGCTAATAGCGGTATGTCAGTCGGGCGCTCCCGCAACGCGAGCACATGGATTGGGAACACGCTCAAGCGAAAGAACAAATCTTGTCGAAAGCGACCGGCAACTATATCTGCTTGCAAATCGCGATTCGTCGCGGCGATCACTCGCACGTCGACCTTCCGTGTTTCGTCCTCGCCGATCCGCTCGAAACGACCGTCTTGTAGCGCGTGCAGGAGCTTGCCTTGGGCCTCTAGGGGGATATCGCCTACCTCGTCAAGAAAAAGTGTACCACCGTGGGCGAGTTGAAACCGGCCAACTCGGTCACGCATTGCCCCAGTAAAAGAGCCGACGCTGTGACCGAAGAATTCGCTTTCAAACAGTTCGCGGGGTACAGCGGCGCAGTTTACCTTGACGAGTGGTCGCTCGCGCCGTGTGCTGCGTTGATGAATTGCCCGGGCTACTAGCTCCTTACCAGTTCCCGATTCGCCAAGAATCAGCACGCTGGCCCGCGTTGGCGCAACGAGTTCGATCTGTTCGAGTATCTTCGCAAGCGCTGCGCTGTCTCCGATAATCGAGCCGAACGAATGTAGCTCGTCGATTTCCTCGCGCAGATATCGATTCTCAAGCTCTAATCGTCGCCTTAACGATTCAATTTCTTGAAATGCCCGCGCGTTTGCGATTGCTATAGCGGTTTGATCGGCGAAAGCACGCAACCAATCGAAATCGGCTTTCGTCAATCGCTCGCGGCTGAATAGCCCCAGGACCCCTAAGATATTGTCGCGGAAGGTAAGCGGGTGTCCGGCAAAGCTCTTTATGCTCTCTTCAATGATCCACTTTTGGTCCGTGACCCACCTATCATCTTCGTCCGCATGCTCGATCTGAATCGGAATTCCCGTGGCTGCGATTCGTCCAATCTTCCCGGCACCGATTTGCACGGTTTGATGCGTGCCATCCAGGCGAAACCAATTGGCAGTCCCGCCGCTTAGCGGCCCTCCAGCGCTAGCCGCAAGCCGAAGTGATCGATTCTTGGGATCGTCGAACCTCTCTTCCGTGGTCGGTTCGTTTACCAGCCATATTCTTGCCAGCGCTACGCTGGCTTGCGCTGCCAATTCGGCCACGATTCGATTTAGAACCGTTTTCAAGTCGCGCTCAGCCGCGACAGACGTTGCAATTGCCGATAAAGACGCGCCGTTCATCGAATCCCACGTCAACGAAATTTCGTGCTAGACCGCGAAAGCTCGTTGTATCGCGATATTTCGTGGTTCACAAGGAGCGCAAATCGCTGCGATTTCCGAGTTTTGAGTGATTTGTCCGCAAGGAACCGAACTTGCAATGAGCCGATTCAAGTTTTCTTATTCGGACCATTCCTTTCGACCGGAGCATGATTTTGATGACGCGTACGGTAATTGTTTGCGGCCTTTTTTCGATCGTCGCATTAGTCAATAGCTCCGCGAGCGGGCAAGTCGACACAGTGAACTGGGACGCATTGCCCTACACGTCTATGAGCACTTTCGAGGGGGTTGATTCTACGGGGCTCGGGACTTATCCCGCTGACGGCTACCCAATCAAAATGATTGGGGTCTTGTTGAACAACCCCGAGGACATGCTCGACACGACCGCAAACTCTAACTCGATCCCATTCGACCTTGGCGGACAATGGCAGGTTTTCGTGCAGACGACGCTCCCAGGAGATTCGGGAGGAGTGGCGTTGTACATGGGACAAAACTACGGAAACATTCCTCCCGCACTAACGTTCACTCCAGGCCCGACACCTGATCCCACTCAAAGTTTCACGAACGCCCAATGGCAGGCCGAAGTGCAGCGGGTCGACGTTGACCAAGCAACGGGTCATGTGTTCCAGGCAGGGGACCTTGTCGAAATCGATGCTCAAGGAGGCCTGTTCTTTGGTGGCAAGACGAACGTGAACGACGAACACTCGACCAGCCCAACGCTTGATTTTCAGATGCGCTTAATTCAGGCCAATTACGGGCTACCCACGCCAACTCAAATCACCCTGGCCGGCATCTGGGACAATTCGACGAACAACATAACTTTCGACCCAACTCGCCAGACGGGCGGAGAGAAATATCAGGGCGACCTAGTGACGTTACAGGACGTCCACTTGGCCCCTAATCAAACCGCGAATTGGACATCTAACGGCTTTGTGACCGTACAAGACGCGGCAGGGCGCACGATGGTGCTTGAGTTAGGCACAAGCACGCAGTTCACGCCTGCAAGCGCGCCGACTGGTTGGTTCAATGCAACAGGCATTTTTGACCAGGAATCGCCGGCAAGCGGCCCCTACAACGCCAATTACGAATTGTTCCTGACTCAAGCGTCGAACGTGCAGTCGATGCATTTGAGCGGTGACGCCAACGGCGACGGAATCGTAAATGGCCAAGACCTGGCACTGGTCTCGTCAAGTTGGTTGCAGACCGGTTCGAACTTGCTGCCCGACGTAAATAACGATGGCATCGTTAACGGGCAGGACCTGGCACTGGTATCTTCGAATTGGCTGCAAACTTCCAGTGCAGCAGTTGCCGCGGTTCCCGAGCCTTCGACCATACTTTTGGCGATCATTGGATTGGCAGCATTCTTCGCGAGGCGAGTCCGCGAATCATGACCGCGCAGAAACGCGGCTTTACGCTGGTTGAAGTACTGGTAGTGATTGCCATTATCGGACTTCTAATAGCGCTGTTGTTGCCGGCGGTTCAAGCCGCGCGCGAAGCGGCACGCAAGAGCCAGTGCCAGAATAATCTGAAGCAACTTGGCTTGGCGATTATGGCCTACCACGACGTTTATTCTTCGCTGCCTCCTGGCAATGTCACGAAAACAGCGGGCATCTGCTACGGAGATGGGCAATCCGGTGGATCAGGCTGGCCATCGGACGACGGTGCAAACTGGGCACTCTCAATACTGAGTTTCGTAGAGCAATCCGGGCTGTTCGACGCCTACGATTTTGAAGCCTTCAACGAGTCGGGGCAGAATCGCGCGGTTCGCGAGGCGATGGTGCCGACTTACGTTTGCCCTTCCGATGTGGATACGGACTTATTGGGAGTTCCGGCTTCTGGCCCTGCGTGTGCTGGCGCCTTAAACCTTACTTACCATCCTGGCTCGTATCGGGCAGTAACCGGGGTCAGTGACGGAGTCAGCTTTTTAGATTCCGCGCAGCTTGGCACCTATGTTCGTACGAATCGTGGCCCAATCCATACGATTGGGGTACTGAACTACACGACGGAAAACTACAAGGACATTATCGATGGGCTGTCAAACACATTGATGGTCGGCGAAAGCGCCACGCGGACAGATCCAGCCTTTCGAACGTTCTGGGCCTACGCTTACGCGCATTACAGCCTATCCGCGATAACGCCGCAGCCCAGAATTCTGATGGGCGACTATGACGCGTGCGTGTCTGTCGGCGGTGCAGGCGGCTCCATGCCTTGTAGGCGGGGTTGGGGCAGCTTGCATCTGAGTGGCCTCAACTTCCTCAAGTGCGATGGCTCTGTTCATTTCGTCGCAATCTCAATGGACATGCAAACACTTGCGAGACTCGCAACGATCGCCGGAAGCGAGCCGACCAGTGAGTAGCGAGCCGGTAAGGCCCGTCCTCCTCGTCTGAATGCGTAATACTTGGTTACCTATTCACGATAAGAAGTGCGACCATAGCCCGACGAATCGATTCCGAGAGGGCGGGCCAAGCTGCGACGATTCGAGCTAGATCATCGAGGCTGGTGCAAGCCAGTTGCAAGGGCGACGTAACCCCTTGTGCAGCCGTACTTAGAACTTGTGGATGCTTGATTGTGGTTCTGGAGGTCGGGGGTTCGAGACCCCTCAGCCACCCTCGAAGACACCCGTTGTCAGCCGCTGACGACGGGTGTTTTTCTTTGACAGGCGCAGCACTTACGGCGTCATCCGGGGCGTCGTTGGTCGATGTGGCATCGGCCTCGATTTGGACAGGTTTTGAGGCCAAATGACACGAAAAATCAGACGTTCGTGCAAGCAGCGGTGCAAGCGGCAAATACCCTAAGTCGTCACTGCCGGTTGCCCCGATACCAGCGGGTGTGCGTTGATCAGCCCCCAATGGCAGCGTTGGCAAACCTCGCCGCGCGCAGAGTCGTCGGGCGATCACTGCGACGATCGGGACGAACATCAGAATCGATGGACGCTTGACCGATCAGTATTCCACGTGCTGGTATTTGATTTTGCCAGCCAGCAGTAACTCGGTGAGCTTGGCCTCCCAAAAAGACCTACCGCGAATTGGCCCCCCGGCATCTCGCGGAACCTCGTTAACTGTGATTAAGGTTTCGCCGGAAAGTGCAATCCGGTCCAGCTCCTCAACAGCTTTCGCCTGGCTAATTATCGTCCCATTACTTTCAAACACGTACTTGCCTCTCGGTTCACGGACGAAAATGACATTCATCTCTCCTTGATCGGGCAAACTCGTGAATAGGATACGTCTTCCCTTTAATTTCCGTAGGCTGATTCCTCCTGCCCCCTCTTTAAAAAGTTTGCCTAATCGAGCATCGACGACGATGAGCACGACTTCTCGTGAAGATGCTTCCAATCTGCTCTGAAGTATCTCAAGACCCTCATGTCCCCGTCCGAGGATCTCACTATCAAGGGAATAAATCGCATCGGCACTGTCGGGCGCACGGCGACACGCCACGACATGTAGCGTTCCATTTAACTCAGGCTTCTGTTCCTGACCTTTAACGACTGGTACCCTGCAAAGCAAACTGCAGGTCAGTGCTACTACAGTCAACTTCATCATCGTTTGTCCTCAATCATACTCGGGCTTCGTAGTGCCTTCGTTGTCCAGGCCCACATTTGGAAACCTAGGATTGTCTAGCTCCGGATGCTTGTCCCGCTTTATCTCTGCAACCCCCAATGTCGTTCATCCACGCATCAAGTGTCATTACAGTTTGCTGTGGATAAGTATAACGTCCCCAGACGTATTTCGGCGTCAGCGACGTGCCGCTAAAGCGAGGAGCGATCAACGCTGCGGCCTCAGTCGGCACGAATAACAACCGGCTACCGCGTCGAAGCTTGTTGTCGCGAGAGGGATCGTTCGACCCGATGTAGGGCGGCCGGCAGGCAGGGGAGTTCGGTGTAGAACTTGGCGGCCGGGTCGATACCTAATTCCTCGTTGTGGCGGACGTAATCCTGAACAGCGGGTTGGCGTCCGACGGCCGGCAATATTTTCAGCCACAGAACCGCCACCGCGACGATCGCCACGGCTAGCAAAAAAACGCCGCGGCGGTTCGCGCGTTTCAGCGCATTAAGGAGAGAGCGTACGGGCCACATCGGGAAATACCTTTTCGAAGATCAACCAGCACATGAACAGGCTGAGAGCCAGGTTGAACGCTTGCCCGCAAACGTAGAGCACAAGCGGTTTACCGCTGGCGAGATATGGTCGCAGCTCGCGAAAGTTGGTTTCGAGTCCGATGCTAACGAACGCCAGGCAAAACAGCCAACCGCGCAATGTCTCGGTCGTACCGCCGATTACGGCGCTGGTGACGGCTTGAGCCTCGGGACCGCGGGCCGATAGCGTCGAGAACACAATTGACGCCGCCAGGAAGCCCAGCACGAACTTCGGAAATCGACGCCAGACGTCGAACAAGCTCGGCGAAGCGGCATCGGGGGTTCGCTCGACGACCGTGACCCAATAGATCGCGACTCCAAAGGCGACAAAGCCGATCAGGACGTTTTGAATCATCTTGACCGTGGCCGCCACGGCGAGTGCGGTGTCACCCAGCATTCCGCCGGCCGCTGCCACCGCGCCCGTGGAATCGATGGTCCCGCCAATCCAAGCGCCGCCGACGACCTGTCCCAGATCGAGCCATTGAATCACAGGCGGCATCACGACCATCATGCCGACCGTAAAAGCCAGTGACAGTCCGATGGCCAGAGAAAGCTCTTCTTTCTTGGCGCGACAAGCCGCGGCGGTGGCGATGGCCGCCGATACGCCGCACACCGACATGTCGGCGCAAATCACCATGTTCAAACTGCGGGATTCCATTTTCAGAACCCGCTGCCCGAACGCGTAAGTGCCAATCAGCACGACCGGTGTCACCAGCCACGATGTCAGCACGCCAGGCAGCCCCAAAACCAGCAGCCGATTAATGAGCACCTCGGCGCCCAGTAGAACGAGGCCGGTCTTGATATAGAACTCGGTGCGGATGGCCGGTCGAGCGAAGGAGGGCGTGCCGATCGTATTGCTGACGATCAGCCCAACCACCAAGGCCCAGAGCGCGTATTCAAGGTTGTAATGCTTGACGACCTTCTGGCCTGATAGCAAGAAGGCGACCGTCGCGAGCAGAAAAACGAAGACAAAAGCCTGCGAGAAATTTCGTGGTTTTCCGCCAAGCCCGATCAGACCGACGTTGAACAGAGCAAGTAACAGGACCAGGGTTCCCAGCAGGCCGAGGAGCAGGCTGCGGCCTTGTGAGTCGAAGAATGCCTTCAGTGGATCGGAATCCCAGGAACTGAGCTTGGCGATGTAGGGCTTCAGCGGATTAACGGCAAGTCGCGTCCGGGTGGTCTCTGCTCGCTTGCGCAGTGCGGCCAACGATTCGCCGTCGGTCGCGTTTTGCGATTCCGCTTCTTCGAGTTGCCGCGTTACTTCCTCGAAGTCAGCCAATCGCGCCACGTGATCGGCTGGACGGGCCAGCCAAGTAGCGGCCAACGACACGGCCAGCAGAGTGGCAGCAAGCCAAATTGCCCAAATGTCTTCGCTGCGCCATGGAGAAGTTTCGACGACAGTTACAGGAGAATCGGGCGAGGAGGAACCGTTCACGAAGCGACTCCTGAACGCCCTGGTCCGTTTCGCCATGTGGTAGCGCTAAACCGCTCGGCATTAAGACGCGTCCGCCGACTGAATATCGCGATCAATGTCGCACGCTCCCTGATATGAACGTTCGATTGCCGAACAGATTCGGCTTGTCGGATTGAACCTTGAGTTTAGGGGAAATGGCCTCGACTTGCAGCCGGGGCAGAATGGAGTGAAATCTGGATTTTCGACCAGCTTGCCCAAAGACATTGACGTCGGTCGCGAATAGCATGGCGTTGGTCACTCGACCTCGCTCGAACCGTTGGAGGCAGTCATGATGCGCCACGTTCCGGAATTCCTTCGGTCACTGTGCTGGGTGCTCGTCGTGGCGGCTGCGCCGGCGCCTGCCACGGAGTACGCCCCCGACGTCCAGCAGCGGATCACTGAGGTCGAACAAGGCTTGATCCCCGCGGTCCGCGTCAAGGGACAGACCAGGCCGACTACGATCGCCGATCGATTGGCACGCGATCATGTGCCGGCCGTCAGCATTGCGGTCATCAACAACAATCAACTCGAATGGGCCAAAGCATACGGCTCGGCCGACGCCGAGACGGGTACGGCGGCCACGACCGAAACGCTATTTCAGGCCGCCTCGATGAGCAAGCCGCTGACGGCCCTGGCGGCGCTACGGCTGGTCGACGAGGGGCTTCTCGCGTTGGACGAAGACGTCAACAAAAAGCTCGTTTCCTGGCATCTGCCGGAGAACGAATTTACACGGGCCCATGTTGTGGATTTGCGCGGCCTGCTGAGCCACACCGCCGGAACGACCGTTCACGGCTTTCCCGGCTACACGGTCGGTGATCCACTGCCGACGGTACCGCAGATTCTGGATGGGCTGAAACCAGCGAACTCACCGCCGGTGCGCGTCAATAAGGTGCCGGGGCATGGCTTCCGTTATTCAGGCGGGGGCACCACGATCGTGCAGTTGTTGATAACGGACGTCACCGGGCGCCCGTTCGCGGACGTTATGCACGACAAGGTGCTGACCCCGTTCGGCATGACATCCAGCACGTACGAGCAGCCTTTGCCTGTCGACCGGCACACAAGAGCCGCCTCGGCACACAATGACAAAGGAACAAGAATCGAGGGGCGATGGCACGTCTATCCCGAGCAAGGGGCGGCGGCGCTTTGGACGACACCGTCTGAACTCACTCGCTACATGATGGCCGTCCAGCAGGCACATGGAAATCCGAGCGACAAGCTGCTCAGTCACGAACTGCTCAACGAGATGCTTACGCCGCAAGGAGGCGGTCCGGCCGGATTAGGGCCCTTTATCGTCGAGAAGGAGGGCTCGCGCCGTTTTGAGCATAGTGGAGGCAACGAAGGGTTTCGCTGCAACTTCATCGCGTTTCTCGATCGCGGCCAGGGAGCCGTAGTGATGACCAACTCGGACAGCGGAAACCGGACCGTCAACGAAGTGATGAACAGCATTGCCGCGGCCTACGACTGGCCGGGCTTTCTGCCGCCCGAGCGCGAGGTGTCGGCGTTGGATCCAGAATTGCTCGATCGATTAGTTGGGGACTATGCGTTGAATGTAGCCAGCTTGGCGACCATTTCGCGTCGCGGCGATAGTTTGTTTCTGAAGCTGCCACGGCAAGAGGAGATCGAACTCCATCCGGCGTCGGCCACAGAGTTCTTTAGCGAGCTGCCCGAGATACAGGGCACGTGCGAACTGGACGCGAGTGGCCAGGTCGCGAGGATCGTCTTCCAACTGGGCGATCGCGAAGTGAGTGCCAAGCGCGTGCGGTGAACCGCGACCAAGGCCCAGGCTCAAACGGCGCGCGGCGTGAAATTCATACGGAACTGTCGTAACGCATGATCAGCACCGTGGCCGTGAGCACGACCCCCGCGCCGGCCAAGGCCAGTGGGCTCATGCGTTCTCCTAACAGCACGCTGGCTATTACGACGCCGAACAGCGGCACCAGGTAGAGCGCTGCCGAGGCCACCGTAACCGGTATGTGTTCGAGCACGTAAAAGAACAACAGCATCGATACGGTGTACATGAACACCGCGAGAAAAGCGAAGGCCGCCCAGCCTCGGGTGTCGAGCTTTAGCAACGCCGACCAAGCATCGGGCTCGAGCCACAACAGCACCGGCAGGCTGGCGAACGAGGCGGTGATGTAGCTGTAGATTAGGATCTCGACTTCGTGGAAGCGGGCCATCAGCCCTTTGCAGTAGACATTGTAGAACGACGAGCCAAAGCAACCGACCAGAATCAAGGCGTTGCCGACCAGGAAGCTGCGCTCTAGGAGGGCGCTCTCTTCGAAATCCTTGATCGACATCAGCATCACGCCGGCCAGGCCGATTAGCAGGCAGAGCACACGCAGGCGCGTCAGTCGTTCGCCCAACAGGGCCGAGGCCAACACGGCACTGATCACGGGTATCAAAAGATTGAGCACGGCCGCGTTCGAGGCCAATGATGCAATCACGCCCCAAGTCATGCCGAGCTGTGCAAGCACCTGCCCGGCAATGCCGGCGATCGCGAAACGTCCCCAGTCGGCTGCGCTCGGCCAGGATGTTTTCTTATCGCGCCGCCGTAGGCGCAGCAAAAGTGGCAGCAACAGCAACGTGGCCACGTAGAACGGCAAGAACGTGATCGCGATCGGGCCAAGGTGCGTGGGCCCCGCTGCCGGCTGATGGCCGGCCGAGTCCGCAGGCGCGAGAAACTTGACCGCGGTCCCTTGTGCCGACCACATCAAACTCGCCGCGGTTAACAGCAGCAGAAACCACCAGCCACGCGCTTTTCGATCGGCAGGAGGCGGTGGTCCGTCGTCAGGCATGAAACGAGTCGTTCGACAGAGTTCTGTAGGCCGCGGCGAGAATGCGGCCGTTGCTTTAGCTGCGGCGACGGTCGGCGACCTCGGGATTGACCCAGGCGCGAAGTGGCTTGCCCGACATGCCGGCGATCAGGTTGTCGGCTGCAATCTCGGCCATGGCGTTGCGGCTGGAAACCGTGGCGCTGGCGATATGGGGCGCGACAATGCAATTCGGGAGCTTTAAGAGGGGGTTATCCACTTTCGGCGGCTCGGGATCGGTAACGTCGAGCCCGGCTGCGAAGATTACGCCTTTGCGAAGCGCGTCTGCCAGATCGGCCTCGACCACCAGCGGCCCGCGGGCCGTGTTTACGAAGACGGCGGTCGGCTTCATCTTTGCAAAGGTCGCGGCGTTGAACATACCGCGCGTCGTGTCGTTCAGATCGGTGTGAACCGAGATGAAATCGGATTCGGCTAACAATCGGTCGAGTTCAACCCGTTTGGCGGAGAGTTCTTGTTCGGCCGCTTGGTTGGGATGCAGGTCGTGATAGAGCACGTTCATTCCCCAGCCGCCGTGGCAACGTTTGGCCATGGCGAAACCGATGCGTCCCATGCCGATGATGCCGATGGTGCGACCAACCAGGTCTTGGCCGATGTGGCCGAGCGGCTCCCAGGTCTTCCAGTGGCCGGCTTCGGCATATTTTTGCGACTCGACAATCCGCCGCGCCGCAGAGATCAACAGCGAGAATGCCATGTCGGCCGTGGCGTCGGTCAGGACGCCCGGCGTGTTGCCGACGGCGATGCCGCGCT
This sequence comes from Pirellulales bacterium, assembly GCA_036499395.1. Taxonomy (NCBI): domain Bacteria; kingdom Pseudomonadati; phylum Planctomycetota; class Planctomycetia; order Pirellulales; species Pirellulales bacterium. Next base: position 33,783 of record DASYDW010000077.1, on the reverse strand, counting down.
CGGTAGCGGCCGGGACGTCGATATTATTAAAGCCAACGGCGTAGTTGCTTACTACTTTTAACCGTGGCGCCGCGTCGAGGACGGTCCCGTCGATGCGCTCGGTCAACAGCGACAGCAGACCGTCGCAGTCAGCGATCCGGTTTTTCAATTCGTCTGCCGAAGGCGGCAGCGGTTCACTCCACACGTCGGCCGCGCAGAACTCGCGAATCTTCTTCAGGCCGGCGTCGGGAATAATCCGGGTCACAAAGACTTTGGGCTTCGACATGGGGGCGGGTCGCTGGGCCAGGGATGCGTGCCGGGGGAACCAAAAGTCCCAGCATACCGGCCCACAGCCACGCGGCAACCGGGCCCTGATCACAAGCGCAAGCGATCGAATGCGTATCCCCGCCTCGGCGTGCCGAGTAGGTGTTATTGCCCGAGCGTGAATTCGAACAGATCGAGCTCGAACTTCTTGCCGCCCAAGTCCAGCACTTGCTTGACGTTGCCGATACCAGGGGCAAACCAATAGGTGGTACTGAACAACTGCCCCCCCTGTTCGGTAGTGGCCGTGACTTTCACCGCTTCGTATTTGCCGTACGGCACGTCAACTTCTTCACGGCTGACGGTCGATCGCACGACGAAATCCTGATTGCCGACGCGATTCTCGCTCTGCCATGTTTCGCCATCCTTGATGGGGAATTTCAGAATGCAGACCGGCGGTGTGACTTCGGACCCGTTGTAGCGATAGCGAAGCACGCCTTCGTCCGTGATCCGCAGGTGCTCCGTGGCTACTACCTCGCCGTTGATCTCGGCGTCGAAGCGAGCCAGTGGCAAGCCGTCGATCTCTTCAATCTTGGTGATGCGTGATTCGAAGGTCTTTGTGACTCCATCAGCGACGAGGTGGTAGCGCCACTCGGATCCCGCCTTGAGAGGGTAATACTCGGCGCCGGCAGGCTCGGCGGCCGTCGCTCCGGTAACTAGAAACGTTGCCACAAGCATCGCTTTCACTGCCAAGTTTGCGCGCATGATTTCTTGCTCCAGAGTAGTGGGATTAGTGCCTTGGGCCGCACACCCCTGACGAGCGTGAATCGCTTCGCGGTGTTACTGCCTGCACCACAGCCGAAGGCACTACGAGAGACTCTACTACACGTCGCGACGTGGACCGCCGGCAGGTCGCTACATTCGGCGCGGTGCGATCAATCGTTTCGCTCGCGCAGACAATAACGTGGTGCGGACAACAAATGGCTCACCCGGGCGCGCAGCGTTAGTCGCCAGCGACCGGAGGGCCGTCCGTGGGAACCTGAAGAAAGAAACTCACCGATCGAGCGCCACGGCGTCGGCCTAGGCAGGCTTCGCCTCTTCCTTGGCTTCGGCGGCCGGCTTCGCGGGCTCGGCAGGTTTAGCCGGGTCAGCGGGCTTCGCCGCGTCCGCCGGTTTAGCTTCCTCAGCCGGCTTCTTTTCCTCGGGCTTTGCTGCCGCCTCGGCCGGCTTGGCTTCCTCGGGCTTGGCGGCAGGTTCAGCCGGCTTGGCCTCGGGGGCCTGAGCTGCGTCGGCTGCCTTGGGCTGCTCAGGCTTGGCCGGCTCGGCCGGTGCGGTCCGCGGGAAGACGTCCTGGAATTCGAGCTTCTGCACGAACTTCACCAGGTGGGCTCCTTCGCCCTGTCCACCAACGGCTAGCGCCTGACCGTTAGGTGCGAAGGCGACGCTCCAGACGGTGCCTTCCAGTCCGCCGAACGTGCCCATCTCTTGTCGGGCATCGACGTTCCAGAGCTTGGTGGAGTGATCGTGGCTGCCGCTGGCCAGTACTTTGCCATCGGGTGAAAAGCGGACGCTGGTGACCCAATTCTTATGGCCGGCAAGCGCTGCTGACTCTTTGGCCGTAGCGACGTCCCACAGCTTGATCGTGCGGTCGGCGCTGCCCGTGGCTAGCGTCTTGCCGTCCGGCGAGAAGGCGACAGACGTGACGCCATCGGCATGTCCCTCGAGCTTGGCTTTGCTGGTGCCGGCTGCGACGTCCCACAGCTGGGCCGTCTTATCGCCACTGCTGGTGGCGATCGTGGCTCCATCGGGCGAGAAGGCGATCCCAGTGACGGCGCCGGTATGGCCGGCGAGTGCCTTCACCTCGGCGCCGGTATTCGCGTCGAGCAGCTTGGCGGTCATATCCTCGCCGGCGCTGGCCAGCAGTTTGCCGTCCGGTGAAAAGACCAGTGCCGTAACCCAATGCTTGTGAGGCTGGACCGATGCCTTTTCCTTGCCGCTTTCCAGATCCCACAGCTTCAGCACGCCGTCGTAGCTGCCCGTGGCCAGGGTCTTGCCGTCGGGCGAATAGGCGACTGCCCAAACAGTGCTCTGGTGGCCGTCGAGCTTCGACTTCTCCTTGCCCGAAGCGACGTCCCACAGGCGAACCTCGCCGGGTCGGTACAGCAGGGTTTGCCCGCCGACGGTGGCCAGGGAGTTGCCGTCTGGCGAAAAGGCAAGCGCGGTCACCCAATTGCGGTTGGTGGCCAGCGAGGCCGGTTCGTCTGCGATGGCAGGACGCGCCACCAGGGTGAGTAGCGCGGCCAGTGTGACGATGCCCAGCACCAAGTGCTGATCGGTTGGCTTCTGACGGCGACGCATAGGATAGTTCTCCGAAACGCGCGATGTTTAGGGGCGAGAGCCAGTCGGCCGATCCTAAGTGCGCCAACCGGCAAGGTAGACCCCACTATCGTAATCCCTAGCGAGGCCATTCGCCACGACGGTTTATGCGATGGGGTCGGGCTAAAAACCAGGACGATTCATTGGTCAGACGGGAGGCAATCTATCTCGGCGGCGTTGAAGTCTTGGCGAAATGCTTGTCGACTTTCGGAGCAGGCTTAGAATGGGCGTTCCGCCACGCCGGGCGTTTGCCCGTGGCGCGGCAATTACCCGCAGGAGTCAAAGCGAGCCATGTCAGGACCGATCGTACGTTCAGGCCCCAGCCCCGAGTTTTCGAAGAACTGGGACAGCGTGTTCAGCGGCAAGAAAAAAGGGGCCAAGGCGCCGGCGAAGCCCGCCAAGCCTGCGGCGAAATCGGCCAAGGCCAAGGCGCCGGCGAAAGCGGTCAAGAAGGCGCTGAAGAAGAAGAAATAGCTCGGGCGCTGGTCATAGTCGGTGCTGTGGCGTCGCGGAAGAATTTGGGCCATGCTTATTCGCCTTTGGCGAAAAAGCATGGCACCCGTCGTTGTCTTCGAAGGGCGTCTCAGTGCCGGGCGGCTCGCACGCAGCGGCGCTTTTAGCGGCCGAGCGACATTAGATCTTCGGTGATGTAGCGCAGGATGTCGCGCACCGAGATAACGCCGACCACTTTGCCGGCGTCCATGACGGGCAGGTGGCGATAGCCGCCGATGTCCATTTTGTGCAGGGCAAAGGCGATCGGGGCATCGGATGTAATCGTGTCGGGCCCCTTGGTCATGAACTCGCGCACCGGGCGACTGGCGAGACTCGAGGCGTCGACATTCAACCGCAATAGTGCATCTCGCTCGGTGAAGATACCGACCATCTGGTCGTATTCCGTGATCACCACGCAGCCGATGGCGCGCGTGACCATCAGTTGCAGCACTTCGCCGACCGATGTGGCCAGATCGACCGCAAGCGGCTTGCGCGGACCTAGCATGTAGACCTGATCCTTGATCAGGCTATGTTCGACGCCCGATGACGTCCGCGGTTTGCTCAAGAAACCGAGGGGTTGCTGGCACTGTTCGCACTCGTCAACGCCGTCGATATTCTCTTCTTTGCAAAACGGGCAGATCACCATGTGGCCCACTTCCCCGCAGATTTAGGTCACTGTCCAGGTGTCGCCGGATAGGAACAGCTTGTTTAGGTCTCCCTCGCCCTTCGCCTTCTTCGCATCGACGATTTGCGCGTTCAGCAAGTCGTCGTACACCGGCTTGTCGACGGCGCGGAAAACGCCGATCGGCTCGGGAAATTCCGGATGCGACATACGACTAAGCAAATAGGCCAGGCTCGGCTCAGGAGCGCGTTCGTCGTGGAACAGCAGGTCATCCTCGGAGATGCCCTTGCCCAGTTCGACGATCTCGGGATTCATGCCGTTGAGGCGAATACCCTTGTCGCGGTTCTTGCCGAAGATCAGCGGCTTGCCGTGTTCCAGCTCGATTGTGGTTTCAGCCTTGGTCTCGCGATCGGTGGCGTAATCGAAGGCGCCGTCGTTGAAGACGTTGCAGTTCTGGTAAACCTCGATGAACGAGGTGCCGCGATGCTCGGCGGCGCGCTTCAGCATCGCGCCCAGGTGCTTGATGTTCGTATCAATCGAGCGGGCGATGAACGTTCCTTCGCAACCAATCGCGATCGAGAGCGGGTGCAGCGGGTTGTCGATGGCGCCCATCGGCGTGCTCTTGGTCACTTTGCCCAGCGGCGACGTCGGGGAATATTGTCCCTTGGTCAAGCCGTAGATGCGGTTGTTGAAGAGCACGATGTTGATGTCGAGGTTGCGGCGGATGGCGTGCATCAAGTGATTGCCACCGATGCTCAGCCCGTCACCGTCGCCGGTGATGACCCACACCATCAGGTCGGGGCGAGAAGACTTCAGGCCAGTGGCCACGGCCGGCGCGCGACCGTGAATGGAGTGGATGCCGTAGGTGTTCATGTAGTACGGGAAACGGCTTGAGCAGCCGATGCCCGATACGAACACCATCTTCTCGCGCGGCACGCCGAGCGAAGGCATCACTTTCTTCATCTGGGCGAGAATCGAGTAATCGCCGCAGCCGGGGCACCAGCGCACTTCCTGATCGCTGGCAAAATCGTTGGCCGTCAAGACAGGTAGAGATGTCGAAGTATCAGTACTCATTACGAGATAAACCTACGCCAGGAGTTCGTTGATTTTGTTGACCAATTCGTACACGCTAAACGGCTTGCCCTGCACCTTGTTCAGTCCCACGGCGTCGACCAGGTACTCACCGCGAATCAAGAGTCGCAGTTGTCCCTTGTTCAATTCGGGGATTAGCACCTTGTCGTAATTCTTGAACAGTTCGCCGAGGTTGGCAGGGAACGGGTTCAAATATCGGAGGTGGGCATGAGCCACTGAGCCCCCCTTGGCTTGCACCTCGCGGGCGGCCGTGGCGCAGGCACCGTAGGTACCGCCCCAGGAGAGGACCAGGAGCTTGCCCTTGGCCGGGCCATCGACGGCCTGTGGCGGGATGTCCAACGCGATGTTGGCCACCTTCTTGGCCCGCAGGTCGACCATGTGCTGATGGTTTGCCGGCTCGTAATTCACGTTGCCCGTGATGTCCTGCTTTTCCAGGCCGCCGATGCGATGCATCAGACCGGGCGTGCCCGGCAAGGCCCAGGGACGTGCCAACCGCTCGTCGCGGGCATAAGGATGGAAGACATCGCCATTGGCGGTCGGGCCGGGGTGACGCACTTCGATCGTGCCCAGCGACTTCACGTCGGGCACCTTCCACGGCTCGGAACCGTTGGCGATGTACCCGTCGGTCAGCAGGAAAACGGGCGTCATGAATCGCACAGCGATGCGCCACGCCTCTTGCACGGCGTCGAAGCAATCCGCCGGGCTGCGGGCCGCGATTACCGGGACGGGGCATTCGCCGTTACGGCCACAGATGGCCTGTAACAGGTCCGCCTGTTCGGTCTTCGTCGGCAAGCCGGTGCTCGGTCCGCCGCGTTGGACGTTGATGATCAACAGCGGCAGTTCGGTCATCACGGCCAGACCGATCGCTTCTTGCTTCAGCGCTATGCCCGGACCGCTGGACGTTGTGATCGCCATCGCCCCGCCAAAGCTGGCGCCAATAGCCGACGTGACGGCCGCGATTTCGTCCTCCGCCTGGAACGTGCGAACGCCGAAATTCTTGTGCTTGGCCAACTCGTGCAAAATATCGCTGGCCGGGGTGATCGGGTAACTGCCGAGGAACAGCTCGCAATTGCTGCGCTTGGCGGCGGTGATCAGGCCGTAGGCCGTGGCCTCGTTGCCCATGATATTGCGGTACAGGCCGGAGCTGAGCTCGGCCTTGTTGACGCGGAACTGGCTGGCGAAGGCTTCGGTTGTCTCGCCGTAGTTGTAGCCGGCCTTCAGGGCGCGACGGTTGGCTTCGGCAATTTCGGGACGCTTGCCGAACTTGGCTTCGATGTAACGCAGCGTCGGTTCGAGCGAGCGATCGTAGAGCCAGAAGACCAGGCCCATCGCATAGAAGTTACGGCAGCGATCGGATTCCTTCGTGCCCAGTCCCAGGCCGTCAACGGCCAACCGGGTGAGACGGGTGACTTCGACCGGAAAAACCTGATACGCGGATAGGCTACCATCTTCCAGCGGGCTCTCTTCGTAGCCAGCCTGCTTTATGCCCTTTTCGTCGAAGGCATCCTTATTGATGACCAGGATTCCACCCGCGACAAGATCGACCAGATTGGTCACTAGCGCAGCCGGGTTGAAGGCCACCAGGGCATCGACCCGATCACCGGGGGTGAAGATTTCCTTACTGGCAAAGTGAATCTGGAAACCGCTCACGCCGGCCTTCGTACCGCGGGGGGCACGAATTTCGGCCGGAAAATCGGGGAACGTGGCAATGTCGTTGCCGGCCAGGGCCGAGGTATTCGTAAACTGCGTGCCGGCCAACTGCATGCCGTCGCCCGAGTCGCCGCAAAAGCGAACGGTCGCGGAAACCAATTCCTTGACGGGCTTGTGCGTGTGCTGGGCTTGATCGGGAGCCGTTTCGGTACTCGTAGGCATCGCCTCTTCGTTCCTTAAATTAAAGACAAACGCGGATGAATCGCTGCGGGCACATCAACGGTCGGAAGGCATGGGGGGCAGGAGCAGCAACCGCGCACGTTTTGAGAATGACTGTTTGAGGATTACGGTTTGGAGGGTCTGACGTTAGGGAGCAGCTATGGTCCTTCGCGCTGCTGCATCATGCCCTGTGGCGCAGGAGGCAGGTTGTAAATCGTTTTGGGAAAGTGCTGGACAAGGTAGTGGATGATGCCGGCCACATTCAACAGACCGAGCGGATGGCCGGCGGAGTCGACAATCGGCAAGCGGCGGTAGCCGCCGGTGGCCATCTTCTGCACGGCCGATCCCAATTTGTCGCTTGCATGCACTGTGACGGGCTGCGGGGTCATCACCTGTTCGACCGGTACGGTAAGGTCAGTATTTCTCGCCATCACGCGTAACGCATCACGTTCGGTGAAGATGCCGACCAGGATGCCATCACGACATACGAGCGCACTATGACGCTTTCGTTGCCGGAGCACCGACAGAACGTCCTTGATCGGCGTTCCAGGCTCGACGCTGATCGGCTCGACCGGGCTAGCCTGGTCGACCGATTCCGTCATCAAATTGAACTCGATGTCCACGGTCCATACCTCGAACAGCAGACCACGTTCGCCCGGGCAGTGGCGAAGGATTCAGGCGGGCACGCCCGCTTCTATTAGCGGGCCATCCATCGGGTCTCGCTGCGATGCGGCAGGAACAGCAGAATGCCGGGGGCTACGGTCCAGCGGGGCAATCGATGCTGTCTGCGCCAACATTAACACCCATCGAAATCGGCAACAAGCGGCCAAGCATGGAAAACCCGGGGGAATCCGCAAATCTTGGCCGACTCACCGAATGTACCACGATCCCTCGGGCGGTTGAACGGCAATTGAAGCCGTTTTCCCAACTCCCTTACGCACCAATGTCTTCCGCAGGTCTAGTTTGCCGAAACTCCTTACGGAATCGACAGACAGTACCCGATGCCCAGGCCGACTGGGAACCCCAGCGGCGAGCCCTCTGAGCAGGTTGCTGCTGGTCGTTACAGGACTTCGTCCGGCAGCGGCGTTTCGTCGTCCGGAGGATCGACCGGGCGGCGATAGAATTTCGCCAGATCGATGCCCCCCTTTTGCTCCTCTTCGAGGAGCTTCAAGCGCGTCTCAAGCCGTTCGACGCGGCGCATCAAGGTCGGCAGGATCAAGCGACTTTCATCGACGCGCTTAGGCCTGGGCACGGTCGGGTAGTGCAAATGGCGCTCGAGCGCTGCGAACAGCAGCAGCGGATCCTTTAATCGGTTCGCCAGCGCGATGCGCCCTTCTTTGACGCCAAACAGCCAGGGCCGATCCGTTTCGACCGGCTGGCCGCGACGCGTCTGGACATCGACGTAATGTTCGCTGCGGACGTAGACCAGGTCCGCGAAATCAACAATTCCGATTTGTCGTCGTATCGTCCGAATCCACTCGCGCCATGGTTCGTCGAAGATCGGGTCGGCGGCGATCGCCTCCAATCCGTGATCATAGCCCAGGCGGTTCCGGCACAGGCACTCGAACTGGTAGAGAAACATCCCCTGCCGGGTAGCCCCTTCGGCGCGATACAGGGCCTCGCGTTCGAGGACCGCCAGCGCCACGGCAAAGTCGAACTTGCCGCGATCATTTTCGGCCGCCGAGACCACGAACGTTTGAAACGGCGTGAAGTAGTGGGCGAGCCGCGCCATGGCCGGGCCGAAGACACCGGTCAGGACGAGTTCGCTGGCGAGAAAGTCGATGGCCATCGGCAGCTTGGTGGTGGCAAGGATTTCCTCCCGCACCGACTTCAATAAGTCCTGCGTGGCAATGCTTTGTTCCGCACGCTCGCCTAGCACCCGGAAAAAGTAGGCCTGCTCAATGTATTCCTCACGATCCAGCATTTCGGTCCTATTCCGAGATTATGTGGCCGTCGGAGGCAATTAAGCGACGGCGGTTTGTTCGCCCAGCCCGTGGCGACGCCCTAGGCCCTGCCTATAATGCAATATTACAGTCCGTTGGGGCAGACGCCGATCGTAGCGTGGCAGCGTCGCCCGATCGCGCCCCCGACCTGTTTGGGAGTCTTGCATGTCCACCCGTTTTTCGTCGATCGAGAAAGCTGTCGCCGCCATCGCCGCGGGACGCATTGTCATCGTGGTCGATGCCGAGGATCGCGAAAACGAAGGGGACTTTATCTGCGCTGCCGAGAAGGCGACCCCCGAAACCGTCAACTTCATGATAACGCACGGTCGTGGGCAGGTATGCATGCCACTGTTGCCCGAGGCGTGCGAGCGGCTGAAGCTGGGACCGATGGTCGAGACCAACACGGCGCCGCTGGGCACGGCCTTTACGGTGCCGGTGGATCATCGCACGGCAAAGACGGGGATTACCGCGCAAGAGCGCGCGACGACGATTCGCGCCCTGGTCGATCCGCACAGCACGCCAGCAGATTTTGTCCGGCCTGGCCACCTATTTCCGTTGATCGCCAAGGAAGGGGGCGTGCTACGCCGCGCCGGCCATACCGAGGCCGCGGTCGATTTGGCGCGCCTGGCGGGGCTATCGCCGGCGGGAGTGCTGTGCGAAATCCTCGACGGATACGGCAACCGTGCTGATCGCGAGGCGCTGTTCGCCCTGGCGCAGCAGCACCATTTAGAGATTATCTCGATCGAGGAATTGATCCGCTATCGGCGCCGCAGCGAGAAGCTAGTGTATCGTTTGAGCGAATCGGCCAAACTGCCGACGCGCTACGGACAGTTCGAGATCATCGCCTACGGCGTGCGATACGAGAGCCAGGAACCGATCGTGCTGGTGATGGGTGACCTGTCGAGTGTTAGCGCTCCCTTGGTGCGGCTGCACTCTTCTTGCTTTACCGGCGACTTGCTCAGCTCGCTGCGCTGCGACTGCGGCGATCAGTTGCAAATGGCGCTGCAGATGATCGGTAACGAAGGGGCCGGCGTCCTGGTTTACCTGCCGCAGGAGGGACGCGGGATCGGACTGATCGAGAAGCTCAAGGCGTACCGCCTGCAGGACGAGGGGCTCGACACGGTCGAGGCCAACCTGGCGCTGGGCTACAAGGCTGACACGCGCGATTATGGCGTGGGCATCCAACTGCTCAAGGATCTTGGGCTGACGAAGGTCCGCCTGCTGACGAACAACCCCAAGAAGACCGACGCCTTTATCTACGGCGGCTTCGATCTGCAGGTGGTCGACCAGGTTCCGATTCTGCCGCCGATCAACGAGCACAACGCCGGATACCTCGCCACGAAGCGGGAAAAACTGGGCCATCATCTGCCCGAATCGCCGTAGCCGCCGGCACGCGGCGGTGTCTGTTGCGGATTCGAAAGGATTCTGTCAGCCTCCGATTTGACCGCGCTTGAACCGTGACGTACATACCCATTGGCGGTTGTGTGTCATACCTCAGGCCGCCGCTGGACATTTCGCGTGTATAGCGGTTTCTGCGCGCCTCTCCCCTTGGGCGATTTGTGGTACTGCTACGCGCGCACGTCGTGGCGTTGTTTCCTCGTACCGTCGATCAAGTCGAACTAACAGACCCTGGGGAGAATCAGAGAGATGGCAACGGTATCAACGGCTCCTTCGGCGTCGGTCAGTGCAATCGGGCGCGTCTCGGTACCCGACGCCGACGTAGCGACGAGCGTGCGAACCCTGCTGGCTAACAGTTATCCCAGCGAGCGCATGGTGGAACGCCGTCGGGCTCACCGCTATCCGTTTCCCCATCTGATCGTGCTGACACCGGTCATGCCTGACGGCGTCACGCAGATCGGGCCGCCGGTCGTTGCGGCTGGCAAGCAAATCTCAGAGACGGGCTTAGGGTTCTATCATCCTGCGCCGCTACCGTTTCGCCGCGTGATCGCTTCGCTCGAACAGGGGCCCGGGAATTGGATCGGCTTCCTGATGGACTTGCACTGGTGCCGCTTTACCCGCTACGGCTGGTACGAGAGCGGGGGCCGGTTCCTGCAGTCCGTCGCCTCGCCGTTGAACGTGAAGCCGTAGATTCCTGTGGGCCCCGCGTCGGTGGCACGGGTGGATATTCCGCCCGTGCCCGGCCGCAGCGTTCGCCGCGTCGAGCGGGCTAGGCAGACTTTTCGCCGGGCGCAGCCGTTTGGCTGGCAAGCGCCTGGTCGAACTGCTGGCGTAGATCGGCGGCCCGCTCGGGCGTCCACCAGCGGATGAAGTTCTGGCGCGTGCGGGCGAGATTGCCACGCTCGACGTCGGCTAGCTCGCGCAGCGCCGTGGTTTCAGGTCCGTCGCTCCACTGGATCAGCCATTGGTTGAAGCGTTCCAACGCTGCGGCATGATCGTGAATCTCGCCGAGCCGGGTCTGCACCTCTTCGAAGCAGGGATAAAGGTCGCTGCGAAATTCAGGGCCGAAAGCCGCGGCGAAGACTTCCATCGAATAGCGCAAATGTTTGGCCGTGATGCGAAAGCGATGGAGCGCGGCCAAATCGGCCGTGTCGCCGGCCCCCGCCTCGAAGAACGGTTCGGCCACGGTGCGCAGGCAGCCGGCGGCCGCTGCGGCGAAGCTCGGCTCTGCGATTTCCTCACGCCACTCGACGCGACGGACGATCTTTTCGATTCGGTCGTCGAAACGCTTCCGCTTCATCTTTTTCTGAACACGGCCAATCGGCGCCTGGGCGCGATCGCGGCAGCGTTCGACGCGTTGCAAGAGTGCCGTGCGGGCTGTGGATGGATGTGCTTCGGCCCATTCGGCGATACGCCGGCCGAGGACGTCCAGATCGCGGGCCTCGCCCGCCGCGCGGCGGATCTTCTTCAACTGTCGGTCCAGCCAGTCGGCGCGCTTTTTGGGTAGTTGCGAGCGAAAAATGCGCAACAGTGCCACGGCACGACGCGTCGACACGCGCACCTGATGCACGTACTCGACGTCTCGATCGCTCTTGAACGAAGCCAGCGGCAGGTAATAGGCGACCGTTCGCAGCCGTGCGCGCAGGACTTCGCGGGCGGCGGTCGAAACCGGCTCGTCAGGCGAAGTTGCTTGAAACCACTTTCCCTTGCGCACCGTCGATTTCCTCTCTCGGCCGAACTTCGTTGTACCTGGTTTCGCCTTTGCGAGCGATTCACGGCTCGCGGGGGGCCTTGCTCTCTTCGGGCGGCTTCGTCGACTTTTCGATCTTGCGACCGTAACGAGACAGGTCACGGTCTTCGCTGCGAGCAAAGATCGCGCCGAATTCTCGGTACGAACGCTGCGCCAATTCGTCGCCCGGTACGCGGTTAATGATCCGCACCGTGCCCGAGGCCAACCGCAGGTCGCGCGCTTGCGGCGTGCGGCCATTGAAGTACGCACGAATCTCGTCTAGCAGTGGCGGCAGATCGGCCGCCGGCACGGCATCCGCGGCCAGGACACGCTGCTCGAGGTCGAGGAAGCGAATCTCGGCAGCGACCTTCTCGCGCTTATCGTCGCGCAGCGCCGGCAGTAGGTCACGGATTTGCTCGTCGGCCGTTTTATCGCCGTGCGAGGCCTGGTGCTGCAACTCGGCCAGTTTTTCGAGGATGGCCGACGTCTTTAACGCGGGCGTCGCATCGGCCGCCAGAATGCGATCGGCCGCGTCGAGGATCGCCAGGGAAAAGCCGGGCCGGTTGCGCAGGCTCACGGGCTTGGCCTTCATGCGATCGATGAATTCCAGCAGCTGCTCGGGCGAAAGACCTTGCTTGGCCAGGTATAAGTTGACCGTTTCCGATGCGGCCGGCGCCGGCGTACTTTCGTCAGCGCGTACCGCGTACACTCCAAGCGCCGCGATACACGCGAAGGCAGCGAGAAAGGCGGTCGTGTGGATCATGTTTCGAGACGCTCGCACGAAACTCGCTCCGGAATGTCGCTTAGAATTGAACGATGCCTGGCGATAAACCTTCGATGCCGGCATGCGCAAGCCGCATCGGAAAGGATCATCATGCCCGCCTGGACGTTCACCCCTGCGGCATTACAGACAAAAACGGCGCTACAGACCGAAAATGCTGCGCCCCCCGTCGACGGGCAAGCAGACACCGGTAATGTAGTCGTTCGCGAGCAGGAATACGACCGCCTGGGCCACGTTTTGCGGGCTCCCTTCGCGCTTTAAAAGCGTTCCGGCAACGGCCGCGGCACGCTCGTCCGATGAAAGATGCTCGGGCAGCATAACGGGGCCAGGCAGAATGGCATTCACGCGAACCCGCGGATTCCGGTTTGCCAGTTCGGCCGCGAACGTGCGCGTCAGGGTGGGGATCGCGCCTTTCGATGGAAAATAAGCCGCGTAATCGAGGTACGGCCGGACGACGGCCCAATCTCCGAAGTTGACGATCGCCCCGCCCTCGGGCTGGCTGACCATGATTCGCCCCACGTGCTGACAGAACAAAAATGTGCCGAGCGTATTGATCTCGAAATTCTGCCGCACGTCTTCGGCAGTGACTTCCTCCAGGCGCTTCGCATTCCAGATGGCGGCGCAGTTCACCAGTGCGTCGATCCGGCCAAAATGGCTGTGTGCCTCGCGAACGACGCGCTCGATCGCATGCTCGTCGCGCACGTCGGCCGTCACGGCAATGGACTCACTCCCTGCGGCCGTAAGTTCGTCGGCTAGCTTCCGCGCGTCGGCGATCGACGAATTCGCGTGAATGATCAACCGATAGCCACGCCCGGCCAGTGCCTGAGCTACGACGTTGCCGATGCGCGGCGCGCCGCTGCCAGTGACCAACGCCACGGGTTGCTCGGCGGGGGGGGAGTTGTGGCTGCTATTCAAGCACTATTTCCTTCGACGCGAAATAAGGAGCGTTCGTTTACACATAGTTTAACTCAAACCAAAACGAAGTCGTTTAGCGCGACGTGTGCGTCTTCCGGTGCGCCCCTCGGCTCGTCAGAACGAACACGATTAAACTCAATATCGCGATGCCGAGCGCGGTAAAGCCGATCTCCCCATTTCCGTCGTAATGGCCGGGCCAGCGGAGCTCGGTCAATTGTCGCCAATAGAGCAGGAATACCAACGTGACGGCTGCCAGCACGGTTGTCGCGCGGACGAGCAAACGGCCCATTGCCAATTCGGCGAGCCGTGCGGCGACGAGCAAGCCCGCGGTCACGGCCGCGATCGTCAACACCGCCTCTGGACCCAGGAATGCGCCGACCAGCGACAAGGCTAGCGCCGTATATCCAAGCAGGGACTGCCGGTCGAATAGATTGCCCGTCGACGCCCACGAAATCAAGCCGCCGAAGAACAGGCCTGCGACCGTACCGACAAGACTGGATTCCAGTGTGGCCACTTGAGATTTACCGATAATTGCCTCCGGCGATTGCGGAGAAAGCTCTGGGCGGATCAGGGGCAGTATGATTCCGGCCATGACTCCTAGGACGATAAAGCTCGTCGGCACGCGTGCGGCGTCGATCTCGAACAGCGCGAGCACGATCAATAGCGCCATGAGCAGCGAGTGAAATAGCCAAATGCCTAATAGCCCCGTGGAGGTCTCTGGTGGCAGTTCCGGCAGGTTGATTCCGGCCTCGACCAACTCGACCCAGGCCAAGGTGGCGCAGGCAGCGCCTGTCAAAAACTCGACGATCGGATAACGGGGCGAAATGCTAACGCCGCAAGCCCGGCAGCGGCCACGCAAAAGCAACCAACCCAGCACCGGGACATTATCGCGCAATGCAATTGGTTTTTTGCAACGTGGGCAGTGCGAGCCGGGCCAGAGCAGACTGATGCCCAGCGGCATGCGCCAGGCGACGACATTCAAAAAGCTGCCGACGCACGCCCCGACGGCAAAGCACCAGAGCAGGATCAAAAAGGGTGCGGTTGCCATGACTAAATAATACCGTGCAACGGGCCGCCCGGTGCAGCCAAACTGTCGACCCGGCGCGTAACTTGCGGATCCTCGACTAACGGGGGAGCGTGGTGCGGTTTCACGCGGGCGTCGATCACCAACGATCCTGTGCAGCCCCAATGCTTCGCCTCGACAAACTCGCCGACGCCGTGGATGTCTGCCGCGGGGTTCGACCGGGTGAATGTGACCCACAAGAAATTGTTGAGCGTCCGGGCCGCGAATTCACTGTCATCGACAATCACGACTAGGGGAAACCGGCTGAGCAGCGCGTCGGCCGTTTGACCTTCGCAGAACTGTTCGATGGCGTTGTCAGATTCGCCCTGATGGCGCGGTCCAGAGATCGTTAGAACGCCTGGCAAAGCCACGCGGGGCTGCTGAAAGTTCGGAGGCAAATGCAGATCGTTCGGCACGCTGGTGGGCAGTTCGCGCAGGATGGGGCCGGCGGCGGCGATTACGACCTTCGATCCTTCGTTCAATCCGGTGCCGGAATAGTCGAGCGTGTCGATCGTCGTGCGGGTTTGAAAGTGCAAATCGCGCCGCCAATCGACACGCGCGAGCAAGTGCGCCAGAAACGCAGGGATCTCGTGAATCTCGAGCGATGGCTGATCCTCGCCCGCCACGATCAACAGGTACTTGGCCAGCGACATTTGCCCCTGCCCTAGGATCGCGTTGGCTTGCGTCAGCAACTCTTGCGGCCGACGTTGCGAGGCATAAGGGACGTATCGTTCGCTGCCGATCGCCAGCAGCAGCGGATGGACTCCGGCCGCATCGACGGCGTGAACCGCGCGGACGCCGGGTATCAAGGTAGGCACGACCGGTCCGGTCAACTCGTGAATGAACTGGCCGAACGAAGTATCCTCTTGCGGCGGACGCCCAACGGTCGTGAAGGGCCAGATCGCGCCGGGCCGATGATAAACATGCTCGACGCGCAAGACCGGAAAGTCGTGGGCCAGCGAATAGTAACCCAGGTGATCCCCGAAAGGTCCTTCGGGCAACAGGTGGTCGGGTTCGATATAGCCGGAAATGCAGAAATCCGCCTCGGCCACGATAGGCAATCCGCCCGTCGTGCCTTGCACCAAATGTACGCGGCGGCCGCCCAGTGCGCCAGCAAAGGTCAGCTCGGGCATTCCTTCCGGCAGCGGCATCACGGCCGCGACAGCCAATGCCGGCGGCCCACCGATCACGACATTCACTTTCAGTGGTTCCCCACGCCGCAGTGCCGCTGCGTGATGCACGCCGATGCCACGATGAATCTGATAGTGCAGGCCGACCTCTTCGTTTTTCCGGTACTGGTTGCCAGCCAGTTGCACGCGATACATCCCCAGGTTTGATTGTCGCCAGCCAGGGTTGGCGGGATCCTCGGTATAGACCTGAGGGAGCGTGACGAACGGTCCGCCGTCATCAGGCCAACTGGTGACCTGCGGCAGGCGATCGATCGTGGTCTGATGGGCCAGAATCGGCCCGCTTCTTACGTGACGAGGTAGCGTATGCAGCGCCGTGCGCGCGGCGGGCAGATAGCGCCAGGGACGTCGCAGCGCGCGATCCGGATCGACCTTCAACTCCACCAGCCGAGCGACTGCGTCGAGCGTATCGCGAAACAAGAATCGCAATCGATCAAGCGTGCCGAACAGATTGCTGACCATCGGAAACGTCGAGCCGCGGACTCGGGCATAATAGATCGCCGGGCCGCCCGCGGCATAGACGCGGCGTTGGATCTCGGCAGCTTCGAGATAGGGATCGACCTCGTTTTCGATGCGCACCAAATGCCCGCCGCGCTTCAGGTCGGCAATACATTCGGCAAGCGTGCGATAGCCCATGATTCGAATCTTGGCGGTCTGCGAGCAGCGACGGCGACGGTGTCGCGGTCGATGATTGTGGTTTCGTGTAAAATCCTACTTCGAGCCTGGCGGCGTGCCGGGCGATATGTTCCTTCAGTTTTCGGAGAGCCACGCTTATGGCTTCGCCCAGCCTGGGTCGTCCGACGACGGACGAGTATAGCGGACCGTTTGCCAAGTACGTGTCGCTGGTGCCGGAAGAACGGATCGTCGAGGCACTGGCTGAACAATTGCGGGAAGCGTGCTCGCTATTAGAACCGCTGTCGGAAGACCAAGCTAACACGGTGCATGCGCCCTATACCTGGACCATCAAGGAGGTCATCGGGCATTTGACCGACGGCGAGCGGGTTTTCGCCTATCGCGCACTGCGCGCTGCCCGCGGTGATGCGACTCCGCTACCCGGGTTTGACGAGAACGATTACGCGCGGCACGCTCATCATGCCACTTTTCCGCACGCGGAATTAATGGCCGAGCTGACCCATGTGCGGCAGGCCAGCATCGATCTGTTCCGCCATTTGGATGACGAGGCGTGGTTGCGGCGTGTCACGGCCAGCGGCATCGCGATGAGCGTGCGGGCCTGGGTCTACGTTATTGTCGGGCATGCCCGGCATCACTTGACGATCGTCCGGCAGCGCTTGGGACAGAAATAGTGTTCTGCGCGATCGCGCTTACGCAACGCGTATGCGGCGAAACGATACGTTGCCCGTCGGACGCCAACCGGCGGCGCTCAATCGAGCGTGCCTGGCGTGTCGGGGGTTTCGTTCACGCGTGGGTCGGTGCCGTTCCAGATTTTGACCTCGGCTGTGCCCGAGTCCGAGAGAATCGCCGCAGCCAGGAACCGGCCATCGTCTGAGAAGGCAATGCTCGAAATGCTTTTGGCCCCGCGGACCAGCATTGCCAATTTGCGCATGGTATGTACGTCCCACATCCAGAGAACGCCGTCGGCGCCCCCGGTGACGAGCACCTGGTCCGGGCCAACGGGCGAGAACGCAATCGCCGTGATTTCGCCGTCGTGGGCCGGCAAGCGTTGCAATTCGTGCGTGGCGGTGTTCCACATCAATAGTGTATCGCTATCGTGCGACGCGACATAAGGACCGCCTGGCTGAAAGGCGAGATGATACGCCTCGCCCACGAGAACGATGGGGCCGGCAATCCGCGTCAAGGATGCAGCATCCCAAAGCGACAGGCGATTACTGCCGGCGCACGCGATGTAACGGTTGTCCGCAGAATAGCCGACCGCGTACAGCGAGGGTTGGCCGGTAGCCGCCGATGCAACACGCTGGCCGGACGCGGCGTCCCAGACCTGCATTTCACCCCCTTCATGCCCTGAAACCAGTCGACTGCCCATTCCGTCGAATGCGAGGCTCATCAGGTTTCCGGTAAACCCATCGATTCGTAGCAGGTCGCGACCACTCTTCAAATCAGCGAGCACGAGTTGTCGGGCTCGGTCGCGCGCAAAGGCCGCGGCCGATCGAGAGCTAACCGCGAGCAAGTCTTGCGGGCCCAGCTTAGGCTGGGTCTGCAGCTCGACCAGTTTTTCGGTCATGCGCAGATTCCACGACGCGAGTTGCCCCGTTTGCTCGCGAATCACGATTCGATTCGATTCCGGCAGGAAGGCGACATTGGCGACCGGCGTCGTGAACGTCGCGGTGAACTGTCGGGAATTCAACGCGTCCCATGGCACGAGCCGTACGGTGCCGTCTCCGACCCCCAATAGCAAGTCGTCGCTGGTGCGCGAGAACCGCACGGACCAGATGCATTCGGCGTCGACGAACAGCGTGCCGTCGAGGTCGCTGCGAGCAATGTCGTAGATCGCGAGCGCGCCGTCCTTATTCGAAACGGACAGCCGTCGATCATCGCGCGAGAAATCGAGCGAGTGAATCCAGCGGTTGCCAAATTCGAATCGCTGGGCAGGGCGGTTGTTGGCCACGCTCCAAAAGCGAACCACCGGCGGTTGCAAATCGGCCAACGCTAGCAGCGGCGAATGGTGAGCGAACGCCAGGGCCAGGCAATTCGCTCCACCAACATCCCAGTCATGACGCGCGACGCCTGAGGAAACGTCCCAGAACCGCAGGCGATGATCGTCGGACGTCGTCGCCAGCAAAGCGCCGTCGCTGGAAAATGCCGCGTCGTTGACGGCATTGCCGTGCTTCAAGGGCGAGGTTGTCGCTTCTTGCCAATCGCGTGTCGAGTAGAGATGCACGAAGCCGTCACGCGTGGACACAGCCAGCGTTCGACCGTCGGGCGAGTAGCAAACGTCCAAAATGCTTGTCGCCCGGTCGCCGTTGGTGGCAAATTCATTGGCCGTAGCGCCGGTTGCGCAGTTCCAAATTCGCACGAGTCCATCGTCACTGCCCGAAGCGAGGAAATTGCCTTCCGGGGAAAATGCGAGCGTATTGGTTTCGCTGCCGCAGGTCATTGGCTTTACGTCCGCCGGACGTCCAGCCTTCAGGTCCCAAAGCCGGATCGTGCCGTCGGTGCCGGTGCTGGCGACTAACGAGCCATCGGGTGAGAACTCAGCAGCATAAACGGCGCCCGTGTGCTTATAGAGCACGTGTTGGTCCGCGTCGAAGTAGCGGCGCAGGATCGTTGCGGCAAAGCTGGGCGGCGATGCTTGATCTTTGGCGGCCGAATGATTGACAAAGAAATTGCGCAGCGCACCGCCGCGGTTCTTTTGTAGTTCTTCCCAAGCGTGGGCATAATCCGCCGCCCACAGTTCGCGACGGTTGATTTCGACCTGCTGTGCCAGGGCTGCGTTGGCTGCGGCTTCGCGCTCGTAGGCGGCGCTGAGCTGTCGATGATACAACCCCATGAGGGTCGAAAACACAATCGCGAAAATCGCCAGCGAGCCGATGAGCGCGGCGAGCGCCGGTCTGCGCCGTCCCCATTTAGCCAGTTGCTCCCAGGGACGCAACGGTCGGGCTATCGTCACTTGCCCGCGCAAGAAGCGGCGCAGGTCCTGGGCCAACTCGTGCGCCGTGGCGTAGCGATCCTCAGGCAATTTCGCCAGGCACTTCATGCAAATTGCCTCGAGGTCGCGCGGAACGTCAGGGCGAATGCGTCTTAAGGGGCGTGGTTCTTCGTACACCACCTGGTGCAAAGTAGCGGCCACGGTAGGACCTCGGAAAGGAGCGTGCATGGCGAGAATGCGATACAGCAATCCGCCCAGACCGTAGACGTCGGTCGTCGCATCGAGATCGCCGAGACGCCCTTGAACCTGTTCGGGCGACATGTATTCCGGCGTCCCGAGAATGGCGTCCGAGGGAGTTTCGCTGGCGGAGCGTTCGATCAATCCGGCCAGGCCAAAACCGGTCAGCTTCGGATGCCACTGAATGGCCTGAGTGTCGTCCGTTTGCGAATGCGGCGCGATTTCGCGCGGCTCGAGTAGCACATTGCCGGGCTTGATATGGCGATGCAGCACGCCGCGGCTGTGAGCGTGCTGCACGGCTTCGGCCAGCGCCTCGACCAGCTTTGCAGCTTCGCTCGGTGAGACAGGTTTCGCGCGGTGCTCCAGCCAATCGGACAGCGTTGGCCCGGGACAGTACTCGTTGACGATGAAGCAAGACGAGTCGAATTCGCCCACCTCGAGCAAGGCAACGATGCCGGGGTGGCCGAGCCGGACCGCCGTTTCCGCCTCGCGCAAGAACATGCGCCGGATGCTGGGCGATTCCAATACGCCCAAGCGTGGAACCTTGAGGGCAACGATACGGCCGGCCTTCGGGTCAAGCGCTTCGTAGACCACGCCGACACTGCCGCGGCCGATGATGCGCAGAATTTGGAAGCGATCAATACGCTGCGGGGGGCCCGGATCGCGACCGACGACCGACGTAAGATCACGGCCTAGAGCGGTAGCTTGACCCTCAACCGTTTTGCGTGGGCCTGAGTTGAAGGCGCGGTTCAACTCTTGTAGCGCCGCATAACTTCGCCGCCAGCGCTCCCACAGTTCGGGCGAAAGATCGGGCGGAGGTTCGGCGTCGGCGCGCGTCGGGTCGAGCGCCAGCGATTCGTCCAGCCGTAAGAGCTGATCGCAGAGTTGCTGCTCGGCACGCGATAACTCATCGCCCGTGGGATTTTCACCCATGGCTGCCTCTTTTGCCCCGGCCGCGGAAGTTGGAATCTCGCACGGCGCCCCGCAGAAATTGACCCAGCGCGAACAGAAAGGGTCACCGACAGTCTACTCAACCGGAAGCGGCCTATGCACTAAGGAAGTCACTCAAATCAAGAATTACGCGCCGCCCAGCAACGCTAAGTGACCGCAGAAATCTCCTCTGCGGTGCAGTTTATGGAGCGATACCGCTGCCGGTGCGCCCGAATTGGAAGCACATAGATGGCGTTTCTATTCTGGATTGCTTTTTCTTACCCCCCGTTCAGATAAATATAATCAACACGGGGGGATTGAACCATCCGGAATGCTGGTGCATGATCCCATCTGGGGAACGGGCTACACCCCTGAATGATGTTGCAACTACGGAGCGAATTGTCATGAGCGAGGCCAGAGCTCAACTGCCAGCAGAATTCTTGTCTTCCAATAAACCAGCGGAGAATTTGAAGGAGACGTTAGGGGAGTTGTTCGCGTCGTTCGAGAACTATCTGTTATTGGTGGCCGACAGGAATTTGCCCGACGACATGCGCGCCAAGGTCGCGCCCTCGGACATCTTTCAGCAAACGTATATCGAGGCGCAACGGCATATCAAGCACTTCGGCGGCACCAGCGAGCGCGATCTCATCGCCTGGCTGCGCCAGATCCTGTTGAACAATGTGCGCGATGCGGTTCGGCAGTATCAATCGCGTCAGAAGCGTCAGGTATCGCGAGAAGTTCCCCTGAACCGGTTCGATGCCGACGAATACTCGACCGGCATGTCTGAATCGCCAAGCCAACTCGCTCATGCCAATGAGGAATCGCGCCGCCTGCACCTGGCAATTGCCCAATTGCCCCGCGATTACCGCAAGGTCATTACGTTACGCAGCCTCGAACGACGCCCCTTCGCCGAAGTCGCGAAGATCATGGGACGTTCTGAGGACGCCTCGCGCAAGTTGTGGTTGCGAGCTTTGGAACAGCTCAATCGGTTTTTGAGCCCCGTTGATTCCTCGCTGTCGTAGCGGTCGCGCTCGACGGTATTGCCTGCGACTGTCTCCTTTGCTGTGAAAAGCCGTATCTGGCGGCGGATCGCCCAGGTGGCGATCCTGCCATTGCACAGGTTTTTTGACGGCCCGTCCCGAGCGCTCGCCCGTTCTTGGCCGCGTTCATAGGACCGGTGCCGACCTTTCGGCGTAAATCGGCCGCCGAGGCCGGGCATCCCCCTCTGCAGAAATCCGTGCCTCAACGGAAATTGGTTTGCCCGATTTCGTGCTACCATACGGATTGCATCTCTGCGTTTCCGGCCGACCGCCTCTTCCTGACAGAGCGAGGCCGAATTTCAAGAAAAAGTTCGTGTCCGAGGTGGGCGTCGTGCATGAGATAGCGAAGTTGATCCTCGAACATGCCGAGTCCCTCTGGGAACGTAAAGAGGCCGTGAAGAAGGCGCTTTACCTGGGAATGCCGTTGCACGAAATCGAAGAGTATCTCGATTGGGTGACCTCGGTCCGCAAGAACGGCAATGCCCCCTCCGATGAACCGCTGGCGAAAGATCCCGACCGCTCAGCATCTCAGGAAAGCACGAGCGAGGATAGCGGCGACGGCGCCAACTAACGAGAACGCCACTCGTTCGTAGCGCCCCCTGACCCTCGCCGTCATACCATCAAGCGTGGCAACTATTCAAGCGCCTCGAGATCCAAGGGGACGATGGCTTTGTCGGCTATTGGGCGATAACGCAAAGAGCTTGCCGGTGACTGACAATATATTGCGGCAGCGCTCAGTGCTTCGGAACCGTCTCATCACTGTACCGCACGCGAGGTGCCGGCTTTGCGTTCCGGCGCGGTTCCTTGAACCTCGTGCGCCGCTGCTCATCCCCCTCGTTGAACTTCCGCCGATCCTCATGAACGTAGCGGGCTGAGCTATTCGCATAAAAGGATGTACGCCTGTTGATCGTGCGAGCCATGTCATGTTCTCCTCGTAAGGATCAATCGAGGGGGGAATCGGCGTAATCGCGTCAAACGCGGGCTGCATGAACATTCACCGCGGTCTCGGCAATGTGGGAGAGCACCTTGTCGGCGTTTGCTTCCTCTTCCAAGGTGTCTTGCAACAACGTGGCGACGTCGGCTAATCCAAGGCGGCGCGCGAAAGCGCGAGCGCAACCATATCCGGCCATCTCGTAATGCTCGACACGCTGCGCGGCCGCGATCAGCGCCGCGTCTTTCACGTCGGGATCACCGGCCAATGCGATGACCTCGTCTCCTTCGGCGATCAACCCTTCCATCGCTTCGCAATTTTCGATCCCGGGCTCCTGATGCAGTAAACGGAACATTTCGTCGAGCCGAGCTTTGTGCTGACGAGTCTCGACGAGGTGCGTCTGGAAGGCACTGCGGAGTTCCGCATTCGCAGCGGCATCCGCCATCTTCGGCAGGGCATCGATCAATTGCTCTTCGGCGCTTGCTAGATCGCGCAACTGCAAGAGCAGCACGTTCTGTAAGTTGTCGAGCGTCATGTCGGTGCCGAGCATCTTCGAGAACCAGGATGAAATACTCATTGGAACTTCCTTGAAGAGCGTGATGGTGTCAGATGTGTTCGGTAAGGGGGCACGAAAGTGATGCCGTTGGCTGATCGTCGAACTGCAAATCATGTTCCCATTCGCGGCGGCGACAAAGCGCCTTCGCGGATTTCGTCACGTGGCGCGCATGCGTATCCGGCGGAAGACTGGCGAGCTTGATTCATTCTTGCGCAATCTGGCCGGCATTCGCGCAGAGCCAACGAGAACCAGAGCAACTGCGTTGCTTTATGAAGGTCGCCGTTTCGGCGAACTAAACACTTGTTCCAGCATTTCGACCGAAGCGGGCTTTACCAGGTGCATGTCGAAGCCGGCGGCGTCGGACTTTTGCCGATCGCTTTCCTGGCCGTACCCAGTCAGCGCTACCAATAGTGGTGCATTCCCGTCGGGCAATTCTCGGATGCGCCGCGCCGTTTGATAGCCGTCGAGTCCTGGGAGCCCAATATCCAGCAGCACGACGTCAGGTTTTGACTCGCGCACTTTTTCGATTGCCGTGGGGCCGTCATGCGCGACCTCGACCTCATGATTCCAGAGCTTCGATAACAGCAGTTTCAACGATAGCGCCGCGTCGTGATTGTCGTCCACGACAAGCACTCGCTTGACGGGGACGCCCGATGGTTGCCATTCGGGCGTGGGCGCCGGTGCGGGCGCTTCGAGCCTTGGCAGGCGGACGGCGAACTCACTTCCACGGCCGATTCCTTCGCTCGTGGCCGTGACCTGGCCGCCATGCAGCGCGACCAGATCGCGCACCAGCGCCAGGCCAATTCCCAATCCTCCGCGGGTTCGATCGAGCGAGTGCCCGATCTGTGTAAAGGGAGTGAATATTTCGCTGAGCATGTTGGGAGGAATGCCCACGCCTGAGTCTGCGACGTCGATAATCACGTCATCATTTTCGTTTCGCACGGACACGGATACGCTGCCGCCGGCATCGGTATATTTTGTGGCGTTGCTGAGTAGATTCGCCACGATTTGTGCCAGCCGCACCGGATCGGCGTTAACCCAAACGGGCTGCGGTGGAACAGAGAATGAAAGTTGCTGATTTTGCGCCGCAAAGTCGGGGCGGATTTCCTCCAGGGCGTGTTGCACAATGGCCGCCGCGTCGACCGGTTCCTGGCGGAGTTGGATCTTGCCCTGCATGACGCGCGAGACATCCAACAAGTCGTCGACCATGCGAACGATGTGCTCGACCTGCCGTTGCATGACCTCCTGGCACCAGGCGAGCGTTTGGGTGTCTCCTCCCGCCTTGAAGAGGGCGAGCGCGTTGCGAATAGCCGCCAGGGGATTACGCAGCTCGTGCGCCAGCATGGCCAGGAACTCATCTTTGCTGCGATCGGCCGCGCGCAGTTGTTCCTCGCTTTTTCGGAGAGCCAGTTCCGTACTGCGCCGCTGGGTTACGTCACGGAACACCAGCACGACGCCGGTCAACCGTCCTCGTTCGTCGCGAATCGGGGCGGCGCTGTCGTCGATCGGCAGCTCGCGACCCGATTTTTGGATCAGCACCGTGTGATTGGCCAGACCGACGACTTTGCCTTCCTTCAGCGCGCGCAGCGCCGGATTATCGGCGACTTTTCGCGTCGTTTCATGGACGATGCGGAATACTTCGGTCAGTGGCTTGCCCGAGGCTTCGCTGGCGCTCCAGCCGGTCAGGCTTTCGGCCACAGGGTTGAAGAACGCGACACGGCCGCTGGTGTCTGTCGAGATTACGGCGTCGCCGATGCTGGCCAAAGTGGTGCGAAACAGCTCGCGCTGCTCGCTGAGCGTGGCATTGGCGCCGACCAGCTCGGCGGTGCGCTCGGCGATGCGGCGTTCGAGTTCGTGATTGACGCGCTGCAGGTCGGTTTCGGCCCGGGTCCGAGCGTCGATTTCTCGTTGCAACTCGTGCGGGCTGCGCATGGCCAGCGCCTTCGGCACCAGGGGGACCAGGGCCACGACCGTCGCCCACGATACGATCGCCGTCAGGAGTTCGACGAGACCCAGCAGCCGGTAGGCCGGCCACCAGAACATCACCGCATCCAAAAGGTGCGTCAGCCCGCACGCCAGGATGAAGGCGCCGAAGAGCAGGAAGATGCCATTGAACGGAATCGACTTGTTGCGCCAAACAAAATAGATCAGCACCGCGGGAATTGCCGTATACGCCGACCAGACTCCCAGGTCCGAGGCGATGTACAGCCAGCCGTGAAACTCAGACCAACTGCCACAGTGCCAACGCGGAGGAAACCCGTCGTCGCTGAGCAATTTCAAAAAGAACTCGTACATAGATGTTTCCGATATTCCGACTTCGAAGGACGGGTTGGGCAAAGTATCGCACAATGCTGATTGCGCAGTACCGCCGAACCATGATCGCGTTGCAAAAGGGGCAACCAAGAGACGACCGGCTGCTCCCCAGTGTTAACCGACTGTGCCAACCGCCAGTGCCAATCCGCCTGGGCCAGGGACTGCAAGTATTAAAGGGGAGGTGGCCGAAAGCAACGCCGGTCACCAGGCAGCATACGATGAACCGGAGAAGCAAACGGTGCGAGTAACAATTTGGCGGCCGATGGACTCCGCCACCAGGAGAACTGCGAAGTCTGTAGCCGGGGGTCTGCGACCCCGGACCGCCACCATGCGGTCCCGGCCTCGAAGAGGCTAGCCACAGAAGCCGAGGCGCAATTTCTCAACTTTACAGTTCTCCGGACTCCGCCCCGGGCGGCGGTATGTTCAGCCCCGGATTCTCAGTAGAATCACGGCGTCTGTTTCCGAACCAATTTCCGCCGGCGCGCATGAATATTATCAGCCTCGTGATCGATCGGCTGCACGTTGGCTACCTGGGATGTTACGGAAACTCGTGGATCGGCACTTCCAGCTTTGATCGGCTGTCCGCGGATAGCTTTGTCTTCGATCAGGCGCTCATCCATTCGCCTGACCTCGCGCAGCAGTACCGCCATCTGACCGCGCTCGGGGTGGCCGCGGGCGGAGCAACGACGGCAGCGGCCGGGCCATCTTTGATTGGCGCCCTGCGTGCCAGCGGGATGTCGACGGCCCTGATCTCGGACGATTCCGTGGTGGCCGCGGGGCCGTGGGCAGCCGAGTTCGACGAAGTCATTCCGGTCGATGTGCAGCGCAGCTCGCAGCCGGCCGAGGATATCGAGCACACGAACCTGGCAAAGTTGTTTGCCGTTGTGGGGTCATGGCTCGAAGATGCACCTGAGCCATTCTGCTTGTGGGTCCATTGTGGCAGCCTGGGTTTCAGTTGGGATGCGCCGCTGGCGTTGCGGCAGCGGTTCGCCGAGGAAGATGAACCGGTCGTTCCGCTCGCGGCCGACGTTCCCGCACGACGGTTGCCCGAGGGTTACGATCCGGACGAACTGCTAGCCGTGACGCAGGCCTACTCGGGGCAGATTTCGTTGTTGGATTTGTGCCTGGGGGTATTGCTGGACGAATTGGAGCCTTCGTCGCTGGCCGACCGAACATTGCTGTCGCTTCTGTCGGCACGCGGCTTCCCGCTGGGGGAGCATCGGCGCGTGGGGGCGGTCGACGATGCGCTGTATGCCGAGCTGGTCCACGTGCCCTGGATGATTCGGCTTCCGGCCAGCTTTGGCGCGAACGACCGTAGTCCGGCGCTGGTTCAGCCGGCGGACCTGAGGCCGACCTTGCTCGATGCTTTGGGGCTGCCGATCGGCGAACGGCTGTCGGAAGGCGCGAGCTTGCTACCCATCCTGCGCGGCGAGGCGACCGCGGTACACGATCGGGCATTTGTCGCTGGGCGCGATGGCGAGCGGGCCTTGCGCACGCCGGCTTGGTACCTGCGCGTCGGGAATTACGCGCCCCCCGTAGTCGGGAACCATCGCGAGTTGCAGGCTGAGTTGTACGTAAAGCCGGACGACCATATCGAGGTGAACGATGTTGCCGATCGCTGCCCCGAGGTTCTGGAACTGCTCACCGAAGTTTTGGATAGTGGATCGGATTCGTCCCAATCGGTCGCGCAAAGACCGCTAGCAGACGTGCTGGTTCTCGGCATGGAATAACGCGTGCTGGCATGGCGAAGGTCATGCACTATCGGGATTTGCACGGACTCGCCCGATCGAGATCCGGGAATCGCTAGCATGCCCGTGACGGCCCGTCGTGGCCGAGCAATTGCTCAAGTTGTGTTGGCGCGCAAAAGTGCCGACAAGATGGGATAGGTGACGTTTACCGGCGTCACTATAATCGCCGTCCCCTTCCGAGCGCGATTACCCTTTGCCACCTCGCCACTTACGACGCGCTGCGTCGGTCGGTGGCACGGCCAGGAGTGCGGGCTCGTCAGGGACATAAGCGACACACATCAGCGGCGATTACTTGCGCTTGCGGTCTGTCCGTGGCGCAGCGTCGAAGTTTGTTTCGGATCCACAATGATCGGACAAGGAAGTCCGACGGCAGCGTTTGCGGCGGCGGCTGCGCCCTCGCCGAGTGATCGCGCTGCGCCTGTTCGCAGGCCGCAAACACTCGCGCGGCATTTCTTCAGGGCATTCGCCCTTCTGGCTTGGTTGCTTCCTGTGGCTGCGCTGGCGGACGAGCCTACGATGCGCTTGCGGCTGGAATGGGGCGGAGGGCGCGAGCAGGCCTGGCGAGGAACCGTTTCGGTCGACGAAGGAACACTCGCCGCGCCGCACCCGTTGGGGATCGAGGCCGATGAACCGGCTTCGATGTGGGTTACGGATCACACGCTGCAGATTCAACCGCGCAGCGGCCGCGCTTACGACGGCGTCGACGTCGACGTGTTTGCGCCCCTGACGGGAAAACTGCGCGTCAATCTTACGGGAGCCGCGGATGCGGCAGCCACGGACATCGAAGTCCCACTTGCGCAAGTCGCGCAAGAATCGTTTTCGCACGCGCTCGATGCGTTGGGCAGCCGGCTGTTGATTCGGCGTGTGCCCGGCGATCGCGTACACGTGAAGCTGGCGCGCGACTCGGTAATTTTCGCCGGAGGTGAAGTCGCCGAGATCGAGGTGCGACCGCATATGCTGGGGCCGGCCGCCGGTGGCCGCGTCCTGATGGTAGCGCAACTGTTCGGTGCGCGAACGTCGCGCGAACCGCTGTGGAGTAACGAGCGCGAAATTACGTTGACCCCGGATGGCTCGGCCAGCGAGCCGACGATTTTGTCGGTCAAGATGCCCGAGGCCGAGGGCGTGTACGATTTGCGAATCGTAATGCATCGCCGCGCGCTGCAGAATCGGCTGGGTTGGAAGCAAACGGTCGACGAGCGCAAGGTGCAGGTCGTCGTGCTGGCCAAGGAACGTCCGGTTCCGGCCGGCGCTGCACCGCTGCCGGCTGTCGCGGACACGCTGTTCGAACTCGATCCGGCCAGTCCCCCGTGGTGGGAGCGGTTGGCGAACGTCCCCCTGATTCCTGGTTTGCGCCGTGGCCCGTTGGGCAATGGCGATGCCACGCCTTGGCAGCACTCGCTGGGACCGCTGATTCAACTGGGGCCGGGTGGACGCGAGCCAAACGTCAGTTGGGAAGCGTATCCCTTGCCGATCGCTAAGCCTGGTCAGCCGCACGTCGTCGAGGTGGAATATCCGACCGACGTACCGCAAACGATGGGCGTCAGCATTGTCGAGCCGAATGCCGCCGGGCGGATGACACCCATCGGACTTGATACGGGCGTTTACGTGCCGGACGACGCCGTTGGCAGCGAGCCGCGGCTGGCAAAGCATCGCATCGTTTTTTGGCCGCGGACCCGGACGCCCCTGCTGTTGGTCACGAATCAGCGCGAGGGCGCGCGTTCGACTTTCGGCAAGGTGCGCGTGATCGGTCCGCGCGGGGCTGGCGTTTCGAACCTGGGGCGCGATGTGAGTCGGCCTGCGTTTTTGCCGAGTGCGTTCCCGGCAAGCCAACCTGCCGGCAGCCGGCTGTTGGCCGCTTACTACGACCGGCCGTTGTTTCCCGAGAACTTCTCGGCCAACGAAGCCTACGACGAGTGGAGCGATCGCGGACTCGATGATTGGGTGACCTATTACGAGGGGGCCACACGCCTGGTCGAGTATCTGCAATACGTCGGCTACAACGGACTGGTCATGTCGGTACTGGCCGACGGCAGCACGATTTATCCCAGCCGATTGCTCGAGCCTACGCCCCGTTACGACACGGGATCGTATTTCGTCTCGGGACAGGACCCGTATCGCAAAGACGTTCTGGAACTGCTGTTTCGCCTGTTCGATCGCGAAGGGATGCAACTCATCCCTTCTCTGCAATTTGCCGCTCCGCTGCCGGCGCTGGAAGAGGCCCGCCGCGCGCGCGTCGCTGGTGGCGAAGGCATTGTGCCGGTCGATGCCGAGGGGCACGACTGGTTGAGCGTACATGGTGCGCGCAAGGGATTGGCCCCCTATTACAATCCGCTGCACGTCCGCGTGCAGGACGAAATGGTGGCCGTGGTTCGCGAACTGTGCGAACGCTATCAGCATCACCCGGCCTTCTCGGGCCTGGCAATACAGCTGGCTGCCGACGGCTATGCGCAGTTGCCGGGCGCCGACTGGTGCTATGACGAACAGACGGTCGATCGATTCGTACGCGAGCGAGGGCTCGAGCCGCTTGCTCGCTTGGATCATGCCACGCGGGTGCGGCTGATTGCCAGTGATTATCGCGTGCAGTGGCTGGAATGGCGCTGCCAGGCATTGCACCAATTGCACCGGCACATGCAGGCGGAGCTGGTGCGCGGGAAAGAGGCACCGGGCAGGCTTTACCTCGCCGGGGCACATCTATTCGACCGCCCCGACATCCAACAGGCGTTGCGCCCCAGCTTGCGATCGCACACCAGCGTCGAAGGGGTGCTCATGTCCTTGGGCATCGACCCGAAGCTGTATCAGGAAAGCGACAACGTCGTGCTGGCCCGGCCGCAATGGATCGAGCCGCTGAACATGCTGTCCGAGCAGGGGGTGGGGGTTGAATTGAATCAATCGGTCGAGCTCGACCGCGCAGCGGCAGGGCGTGCCACGGCGGCCCTCTTCTTCCACGAGCCGCAACAACTTCGGTTGCCGTCGTTCGATGCAAAGAGTCCGTTCAAGGGAGCGCAAACGTTGCTGGTGGCGCAGCCCTCGCCGGCCGGCGCCGCAAATCGGCAACGATTCATTCACGCGATCGCGACGCTCGATGCCGACGCGCTCGTGGACGGCGGATGGCTGTTGCCGATGGGGGCCGAAGAGTCTCTGGCGGACCTGGTGGCGACCTATCGCGAGTTGCCGGCCGCAGCCTTCGAGACGGTGCCTGGCGTGCAGCAGCCAGTAACGATCCGCCATTACTCGAGCGAGCAGGGAACGTACATCTACTTCACAAACGATTCTCCTTGGCAGACGCGTGTCGTGGTCGAGGTCGAATCGCCGGCGTCCTGCGAGCTGACGCGCTTCGGTAAGACGCGCAAGCTGCCCGCCCCGACTGCGGCCGGCGCCCATCAGAATTGGGTCGTGGATCTGGAGCCGTACGAGCTATTGGCCGGACGATTCTCGGCGGCGGATGTGAATCTATTGAATCCGCAGGTCTCATTTGCCCAGGACGTCGAGAACGAGTTGTATCTGCGCATTCGCGAGCTAGGCGAGCGCGTCTCGGCGTTGCAACAGCCGACGGCTCGCAAGATGCTTTTGAATCCCGGCTTCGAACAGCCGCCGACCGTTGAGAATCATCTACCGGGCTGGATTCTGCGTGAGCAAGCAGACGCAAAGGCCGAGTTCGACGCCGAGCAAAAGAAGTCGGGCGAGCAAAGCCTGCACTTCGCCAGCGGGCAAACGGCCGCCTCGCTGGTCAGTGCGCCGTTTGTGCCGTTGTCGAGCGGCCACTTGTCTGTCCTGGCATGGCTGCGCGTTGCCGATCCCAATCAGCAACCGCCGTTGCGACTGGCCGTAAGTGCGCGCTGGAAGGGGCAGGACTATTATCGTTATGCCCCGGTCGGGTCAGGCACGGCGCAGGCCATCGGTTCGGAGTGGACGCAGTTTCTGTTCGAGGTTCGCGATCTACCGACCGAGCAGTTATCAGACCTGAGCGTGCGTTTCGATCTGACTGGTCCTGGCGAGGTGTGGATCGACGACGTCGAGCTGCGCGAGTTCGACGATCAAGAGTTTCGCGAGATGAAGAAGATGATCACCGTGGCCAGCTATACGCTCGAGAGCCGGCAACTGGGCGATTGTTTGCGACTGTTGGAGGGTTATTGGCCGCGGTTCCTGGTGGCCAATGTGCCGGTGACTTCCGATCCTGTTGCAGCCCGCCAGCGCCACGCGCCGAAGCACGTCGAGCCTCCGCCGCCGGACGCGGAGATGAAGCCTGGTCTAATGGAGCGGATGCGCAAGGCGATGCCGTCCATCTTGCGGTAACGAGGCGCCTGGTCACGCGCCTATTTCTCGCGTTTTACCGCGAATGCCCGCTTCACGTTTTCCAACCCTTTGCGCTCGGTCGTAACTTTTTACGTGAGATTCCGCGCGCCGATGGCGAGCACTTTTCGGAAGCGCGCGGTACGATCGGCGTGCCAGGGGTCGGACCAGCAGCCGGCGCAAGATTTGCGGTTCACGGCCGCGGTCCAGCAGAGAAGGGACCGTAATTTCGATTGCGTGCAGGGGCGCGTCAGACTCTTGGAGCACGATTATGTCCGGCCTTCTCGCTTCGTTCGCATCGCGAACGCGTTTTGCCGCTGCGCAAACTTCGATCCGCATTTCGCTTGCCGCCGCTCTCGCGACGACCACGCTGGTTGTCGCAACGACGGCCCAGGCTCAAACCGTCGTGCGCGTGGCGAGCGGTTTGGATAATCCGCTGTTTGCGACGTTCGCCCCCGGTGACACCTCGCGCGAGTTCATCGTTGAACAGGGCGAGAACGGCACCGCCGACATCAAGATCCTGAACCTGGCCGACAACACGATCAATTCAACACCCTTTCTGCAGATCTCGGGCATCGCCACTGGAGGCGAGCAGGGATTACTCGGGCTGGCGTTTGATCCTAACTACGCCACGAATGGACGATTCTACGTCGATTACACCGCGCCCGGCGGGGCGTTCGGTAATGGCGTTACGCATATTGAGCGGTACCAGGTTTCGTCGAATCCTAATGTGGCTAATGCTGCCAGCGCCACGGATGTGCTGACGATCGACCAGCCGCAGACAAATCACAACGGCGGCTGGATCGGCTTCAGCAATCGGCCCGGCGATACGGGCAATCTCTACATCGCGATGGGTGACGGCGGCAACGCCAACGACCAGGGAACGGGGCACGTCGAGCCGACGGGTAACGCCCAGGACACGAACTCGCTGCTGGGAAAAATGCTGCGCATCAATGTCGATACGCCGGGGCCAGCGCAGCATCCGAATTATTCAATTCCGGCCAATAACCCATTTGCCAATGGCACGGGCGGAGCGCCCGAGGTGTGGCTCTATGGTCTGCGCAATCCGTTTCGCGATAGTTTCGATTCGCAAACCGGCAACCTGATGATCGGTGACGTCGGACAAGGCGCCCGCGAAGAGATCGATGTGCAGAAGGCCACGAACCCGGGTGGCGGCGAGAACTACGGCTGGCGATTGCGCGAAGGGACAATCGCCACGCCAGGCGTAGGTGGAGCGAAGCCGGCCGGCGTGGTCGATCCGATCATCGACTATCCGCATACGCCCACGACGCAACAGCCGATTTCCGGACAGGCCGTGATCGGTGGCTACATTTATCACGGGGCGGGCGTGCCTAGCCTCGACGGTAAGTACATTTTTGGCGATCTATCGGGAACGGCCGCCGGATCACCCAACACGGGGCGAATCCTGTCGCTCGACTACAACGGCACAACGGCCACGAACTTTACGGACATCACCGATCAACTCTTCACCGGCACCGGGTTCACGCTGAGTGGCCCTCACTCATTTGGTGTGGACGGATTTGGCGAGATGTACGTCATCGACGGCAACGGCTCGATCTATCGCCTGGTGCAGGCGGCCACACCCGGTGACGCGAACCACGACACAATTGTAAATGGTCAGGATCTGGCGCTCGTTTCCTCGTCATGGCTGGCCACGGGCAGCAATCTGCCGCCCGACGTCAATCACGACGGCATTGTAAATGCCCAAGACTTGGCGCTCGTCTCTTCGAATTGGCTGGCGAGGTCGACCGAAGGAAACGGTGCGGCGACGGTGCCCGAGCCGGAGGCGATCGTGATGGCATGTTTGGCCGCCGTGGGAACGATCGGTTTAGCGCGGGGAAGATTTTCACTACGGAGGCGCGGAGTCACGGGGCGAAGAAATGGGCAGAGGGCGGTGAAGCAAATGCAAAAGCAGAGTGACGAATGATAAATAGGGGAAAGTGCGGATCGCCAAGTGATGAGTGATGAGCCGAAAGGCTAGGAGAGGTGGCCACGAAAAACGCGAAAAGGCACGAAGAGAAGGAGCTTTAGTCTATGAAATTCTCTGCGGCCTCGGTGAACTCTGTGGCAAGATTCTTTCGGCACGGAAGGAAAATGCAGAGTGCAGAATGATGCGCGATGAATAGGCGGGAATGCGAAACTTCTGGAAACTGACGGCGTTTGGAAAGGGGGTACATTTCAGAGAAGGCTGTTTTCGATTCATCATTTTGCATTCATCACTGAATGCAAACGCGATGAAGAAGAGCGCGCGCGGAAAGGCCACGGGAATATGAAAAAGAGTTTGGGCGCTGCCGCCGTGGGTCTGGTTGAGCTTCCGGAAAGTTCTTTGGCTTGTTAAAGGAATGAAGTTTTGGAGTCGCCTGACCCACGGCAGCTTGATCTGCGCCTCGGGATGATTTTGGAGCTCGCCGCTCGCCGACGTGGTAACCAGGTTCACGTCACCCC